>CALBIN010000451.1 GCA_937893275.1 uncultured Opitutia bacterium
GGGTGATTGTAATGTATGGACTGGTGGTGGTGGTGGTCATTTGCCTCACCTACGATGCCTTTCTTTATAGGATAATGGCGAGTCATCGGAATCCCGTACGGACCGATCACCGGATAAAGGATAGGTTTGCTCGGGTTGCCGTATCGATACTCGGTAAACACTTCATTGCCGACGTAAACCACTACTTTGTCTTCTTCATCGCCTTTCAATACCTCCAAATGTTTGACGGTTAGCCCTTGCTTCTTTTTCAGTTTTTTTTGAGTCGGAGAGGTTTTCTCTACACCGGATCCCTTCAGGGTCATTATCCATGCCGTGACGTCTGCAACGTCCTGTGGGCTTAGGGTGTAAACGAAGCTTGCCGGCATGCCCGACTTTTTGGCATCCGACCGATTTTTCACTTCTTCCGTAGGAACGGTTATCTGTTCTCCGGTCAGCAGGACGAGGTTGATCGAAATCGCGGTCTCTTCTTGAATCATTCCAAAAAGCTTTCGACCGCCTTTCATCTCCAAACTGGTTTGCTGGTAACCTTCGACGATGTAGGAATCGGGGTTGAGAATTGCCTCGACTACGTAATGGACGTCGCGGCGTTTGTTTATGCCGCCAAGTTCGGGGCCGACTACAACGCCTCGGCCATTCACCTTGTGACAGGCAAAGCAGGTTCCGCGACCAAAGAAGATTTCTTCACCATGCTTCAGATCGGCTTTACTGAGCCTTTCCTTGCTCGCTGCAATTGTGGTTTGCCCCGTACTGCCCTTGCTTGCAAAAACTAGATACATGACTTTACCCTTTTCATTCCCTCCCAAGACGACTTTGCCCGCTTTCGCTTCCCTTACGTATACGCGCAACTTTCTCCCAATGCTCGTGGATAGTATATGGTCGGTTTCGGTGAATTCGCCGGTCAACCATTTCGGGATAGGGGACTGGTTGTCGAATGCTACGTAGACGAGGGAGGAAAGGTTCGTTTCGAAGCTCAAGAAATCACTCTGCACGCTTGATTGATTCGCTTTTCGAGTGGGAATCAAGGTCGCTCCGGAAATTTCATCCGGGACACCAGTGATCGTTGTGTCTCGATCATCTTCATAAGCAAGCCCGCCGCGCTGAAGGCCATCGTTTGTGGCATACAAGTCAGCCTCTTTCCCACCCATTCGAATGTTGCTAATAAATAGACGATCCTGCCATTCCGAATCAGTTATTCGATGCACGCTAAGTTTTGCTATGTTGGAAACCAAATTTTTCCCTATGAACGCGGAGACTCTGACATCGGAGTCTTTGGATATTGAAATTTCTCCTGCTGTTTTTGGAGATGTTTCATTGGGGGTGGAACCGTCTAGAGTGTAGCGAAGATCAAACGATTTCTCTTTTGGTAAACTTCCCTTGATTAACACTTTTGTGGATTTTCGAAAGTTCGTTTCATTCGCAGTTATTGTGACTTGGCCTTCGATTGCGGAATCTTCACTCGCATGCTTCAACCACTGCTCGACCTTTCCTTGCAGGCTGCGATCTCCTTCCTCCATTAAGCTGAGAGCGGCCATGAGCCGGATTCCGTTTCGCGGATCTTCAAGTAGTTGTCCTCTTTCAGCTTGGGGTAACTGTCGACGCATTACCTGCCAGTTGACATATGTGGTCACCCGGTCTTTTTCGTCGGCTACTGCCTCCAGAATCGAATTTCCATAATCTCCCCAACCGACCTTTCCCAGAGACTGCATGGCGGCAGTGCGAATTCGGGGTTCGGGATCTTCCAGCAAGCTAACCAGAATCGCTCGGGAATCGGTTGCTTGGTTCTCTCCCAGTATACGAGTTGCTTGGATCCGCAGATTCAAGACTGAGCTTTCTCGAGCAAGTTCTTTGATATCTTCAAGTCCCGTTCCGTTTGCTTTACCAATCCGTCCGACCGCCCAAACAGACCAAGTTGCTTGGCTTTCTGAAAGATTTTCCGAACGAATGGCCTTCAGTAATTCGATACTTGCCTTCGAACCTCGCCTAACGAATTCGTCCTGAGCATTCACG
>CALBIN010000452.1 GCA_937893275.1 uncultured Opitutia bacterium
TAAGCTAGTAACTTATTACCCCAATCGTATTTCAACGCGATTTCAATAGGTATATTCTCTATTTTTACATAGAAATTTATTTATTTCATAATGCATTTACTGTTAAGTGCTTATGAGTTTCATGGAAAGATTTTCATCGTGAAGTTGTATTATTTCCTCATTGTTCGCTAATAGTATTTGCGTAACCTAGTTACCCAGCCTTTGAAGCCCAAAGACATTAGCCAGCTTAGTTACCCTTCCGAAGGGAGTCTTCGCGTGCGCTCGCATGTAGGACAAAGATTTCCTTTTTTTGCAACTTTCTCAGATTTGAGGCATATTGTTGCCATGTTGGCTTTTCCCAACCTACGGGCATTTTTACGACTGGCCTACCTAATTTGCTTTTTCCCATTTTTGTCAAATCCCGTCTTTTCTGCGGCACCCGTAGCGGTTGACGACACTTATGTGGTGGACGTTGGCGGTACCGTCAGCGTGAGGTCGTCTTATTCTACCACAATGACGGCAAAAACCCCTTCGCTTTTCTGGAACTTGAATGACGTCAGCGTGTCGGGAATTGCTCCATCCATACCCCACACTATCGATAGCGGTTCCGATTCGGTGGACGGAACAGGTTTTCTTTATTCCACTTCGGCTTCGATCAACCTTTCGAATGCTCCTCTTCTAGCACCTGCCGGAGGATTTAAGGGATTTGCATCTTCCAACGTATGGTGGGAACTGGGAGACGCGGATTCCGGTGTAGGGGGCAATGGCGGTTTCATTCAGAATGTCGTTAATCCCAAAACTGCATGGGGCAGCGAAGTGGGTTCAATCAGCATGTGGTTTCGCATACCCGCCGACAAGACTGGCTTGAATGACCCAACCACCTTCGGGAAATCCGTAATTTTCGCAGGAGTCAACACGTCGGACTACGGTTCTTTACCCTACTCCGTGTACAAAACCTCGGTGGTTATCTTCTATTCCGAGTCCAAACTTTCCTTCAACTTGTATCAAGACGGAACTACTCTGGCCTCTTTCACCACAAGCTCCACCTTCAACGACAATGCTTGGCACCATCTTGTGGCGTCTTGGGACAACGCAACCGGCAACGTTGCGGCCTTTCACATAGACGGCGGCTCTCTTGCGGGTGCCGCCAAAAGCTACACGGGGCAAAGCTATTATGACCTGACCACCGATTTCACCTTTGATGTGCGGCTTCAAGTCGGTCAGGGCGAATTTTCGCAAACGGCCTTCAACGGCTTTATCGATGAATTGGCCATCTGGACTGAAGATGCTTTGACTGCCGCAGATGCTCGGGACCTCTATTTTGCCGGTATCGGCGGGCCCTTGTCCAACGATTCGGATGCAGAGAGCGATGCCATAACTTGGCTGGAGGCCGACATGAATAAAGCCGGGCTCGGATCGTATGTTTCAAACTTGACGATTCAGGACACAGGAGGTGGGTTCGATTTCGACGGAACCGGCGTTGCCGCTGGTAACTACTCCTTCACTTACAAAGCAACTGCGGGTGGTGAGAAGTCCGGCGACGCCATCATTACGATCAAAGTCAATGGTCCGCCCACAGGGGGTGACGATTCAGGATACGTAACAGCCCCCGGAAATGTTTTGAACGTGAATGCCGCTACCGGAGTCTTGGCCAATGATTCCGATCCTAACAACGACACCTTAAGCGCCTTTATCGCGAGCAACCCTGCAGACGGTACCCTTACTCTCAATGCCGATGGTTCTTTCACTTACGATGCTACTTCCGCCAGCGCCGCGACCAAGACCTTTACCTATAAAGTGAGCGATGGTAGCCTCGAGGCCGGTCCCTATACCGCCACCATAATCGTAAGTAGCAACGATCCACCGGTCATAACCCAGGGTGATTCCGTTGCGGTTACGATGTCCGAGGAGGGGAGTCCCACGGCATGGTCGACTCCAACCATCGTCTCTACCGATGGTGATTCCACTCCCGCTAGTCAACACACATGGAGTCTTTTGAGTGCGGCATCCAATGGTACCGCCAATGTTTCCGGGACCGCTGCTTCTCCGACGATCACTTACTCTCCCAGTACCGACTTCAATGGGACGGACAGCTTTGTCGTCAAGGTAGCTGACGAGACTACCTTGAGCGACACGATTACGGTTAACGTCACGGTTTCCAACGTTAATGACGCTCCCGTTATTTCCACTGGTAATGCCAAGACCATCAACGAAAATCAGACCTATGCCCTCGATGTCAATGCCACCGATATCGATAGCTCCTCTTCCTCTTTTGACTGGTCTTTGGCCGGGGGAGCGGATCAAGCCAAGTTCACCATCGACGCTTCGACCGGGGTATTGAGTTTTTCTTCATCTCCTGATTACGAAAACCCTACAGATGTTGGGCCCGACAACGTTTACGAAGTTCAGGTAACTGTTTCGGATGGGTCGGATAGCTCCAGTCCCCAGATGATTTCAATAACGATTTCGGATGTCGTCGAAGCACAACCACCAGTAATCACGCAGGGTACGAGTTTGTCTACCAAGACCGGGAACGAGGACACGACCTTTACTTGGACAGCCGCTGAGTTGAACGCGACCGATGCGGACACCTCCTCGGGGTCCTTGACTTGGAGCGTAGATACTAATGCTACGAATGGAGTTGCGACGGTATCCGGTACGGGATCGAGTCCCGCGACCTTTTCCTATGTTCCCGACGGTAATTATAGTGGTGGCGACAGTTTCGTGGTGCAGGTATCGGATGGTGCTCTCGCCGATACTGTAACGGTAACTGTAACGGTTAACGCAGTCGACGACGCTCCGGTAATCACGCAGGGTACGAGTTTGTCTACCAAGACCGGGAACGAGGACACGACCT
>CALBIN010000453.1 GCA_937893275.1 uncultured Opitutia bacterium
GTGCTGGCCCATGGACTCGTGATCGAGCGCCATCTCGCGAACCACGGTGGAGATGTATTTCACTACGCTACCATAACCCGGACAATGATCGGTAGTCACGAGGTCGTTGTCGATGGTTTTGGGAATACCTATAACGCGCAATTTGTAATCTCTTTCTTGAGCGAGCTGGGATATTTTGTCCGCGGTGTCTTGCGAATCGTTCCCTCCCGCGTAGAAGAAATATCGGATATTGTGAGCCTCGAACACATCGACTATTCGTTGAAAGTCTTCGTCGCGCTTAAGCTTGAAACGACAGGTGCCGAGAGCGGAAGCAGGCGTATGCCTAAGTCCTCGAATATTCTGCTGCGACTCTTCCGCAAGATCAATGAGATCTTCCTTTAAAATCCCAAAGACACCGTTGAGACCACCATAAATCTCCTCAATACACGGGTTGTTGAGTGCTTCCGTCACCACACCGGCCACGCTCGCGTTAATTACGGAAGTAGGACCGCCCGATTGGGCGACCAAACAATTACCTTCAAGTTCCTCTGGCATGTGTCTTTCTGATCAAAATGAAAAGCTGAAAAGTGCATAATGTTCTCGCCCTCATGGCAATCGCAAAATTCACGAGACCCTATTTAAATAACCCGAAAGAAAAAGGAGAATTCTAGCGAGCTGTAGCTACAATATGGTCGCGGGCTTGTATTCGGCTGCATCGGGGTATCGCTCGCCCCAAGATTTGGCTCGTTCAAGGAAGCCTTCCACTTGATGAACGGCTGCGCCCACTCGGGTTTCGCCTTCAGAGATTAAAAGATCGATGGCTTCGACCGAAAGCCCCACTCGGTCGTCTGAAGCCAAGCGACCCGGGAGATCGTTGCTAGCAATACGACCTTCGCGAAGATCACGAACAGTGGCTACGGCATGCTCCTTGATGGCGGCGTGGGCATCCTCCCGCCCGGCGCCCGCCTTCACGGCTTCCATCATCATAGTCGTTGAGAGAAGAAAGGGCAGGTAGCGACGGCACTCGGCGCCAATCACTTCTGGGAAAACTTCCATTTGTACGAGTACTGTAAGAAAAGTTTCGAGCAAGCCGTCTATCGCATAAAACGCATCCGGAAGAGCGACGCGACGAACGACTGAGCAAGAAACATCGCCTTCGTTCCATTGATCTCCCGAAAGAGAAGCGACCATGGCCAGATGTCCCGAAAGAATAGCATGAAAGCCGTTAATCCGTTCGCAGCTTCTGCTATTCATCTTGTGAGGCATGGCGGAAGAACCTGTCTGCCCCTTGGCAAAGCCTTCCCCCATCAACTCATGCCCCGCTGCGATGCGGAGAGTCTTGGCGAAACTGGCAGGCCCGGAAGCAAGCCTGAAGAGAAGTGATACGGCTTCGAAATCGAGACTTCGGGGATAGACTTGGCCCACGATCTGCAAGGAACCCGGTGAACCGAGGTGCTCAAGCAAGAGAGCATCGAGTCGCTCGGCCTTTTCAATGTCACCCAAAAGAGTGATTTGATCGAGACGAGTGCCCACCGCACCTTTTAGCCCCCGAAAGGGGTAGGTGGCGCACAGGCGGACCAAACCATCTAGCGATCGTTCCAATTCCTCGCCATGCATGGCAAACCGTTTCCCAAGAGTGGTCAACTGGGCGGGGACATTGTGCGAACGCGCCGCAAGTGGAAGTGCCTTGTGATCGGCCGCCTGCTTGGCCAAGGCCAGGAGCGAGGAAACACCCTTTTCCAGAACAATGCCGAGAGATCGGTGGACCTGAAGTTGTTCAACGTTTTCCGTAAGATCTCGGCTTGTCATTCCTTTGTGAGCATGCTGGTGACCAGCTTTCGAGGCGAATTCCTCCAACCGGGCCTTCACGTCGTGCTTGGTCACCTTCTCCCGCTCATTGATGGCCTCAAGGTCTACCAGCGTCTTTACTCGTTCGGAATCCTCAATGGCATCGGCGGGAATATCCAAACCGAGGTCGCGCTGAGCCTTCATTACTGCAATCCAGAATTCGCGTTCAAGAATCACCCTCCCCTCGGGCGACCACAAATCGCACATAGCGGAGGAAGCGTATCGATCGGCAAGAATATTGGGTATGGAAGCGGTCATATCGAAAAAAGAGATGAAATTTCTATTAGAGACGGAATAATCTTAAACTTCGGAAGATGGTTCCATGGACTCCAAGGAACGACAAACGACATCGATAATAAATTCTGGAGTAGACGCACCAGCAGTTACACCGACACTCTTAAAGTCGGACATGACAGCGACGTCGAGTTCCTCTGCCGTCTCAATGTGAAAGGTGGGTCGATCATAAGACTCGGCCAACTTGGCCAACTTGCAGGTATTGGCGGAATGATGCCCACCGATAACGACTATGGCCTCGGCCCCATCCGCCACTAACTGTCGCAAATCCGACTGACGTTCTTTGGTCGCACCGCAAATCGTATCGAATACGACAAGATCGGGATACTTTTGAGCAAGAAGAGCCGAAAGGTGTTCGAATTCGTGAGTAAACATGGTCGACTGCGAGACCATCACAACGCCGTTCTCGAAATCGGGCAACGCACCCAAATCCTCTTCAGTCTGGACGGCATGACCTCTCCCGGCAGCATATCCCATGAGACCAATAACCTCGGGATGGCCAGGATTCCCGAAAATAACGACGTCGTAACCCTTAGTCGCATGCATGCGCACCTTACCCGCAATAATTCCAACATCCGGGCAGGTCGCATCCTTGAAGGGCAAATCCAGACCCTTGAGGTACTTTCTACGCTCGGGCGAAATGCCATGAGCACGCACGACGACGACGGAATCATCCCGTTCATCCTCATCCAACTCTATGGACGAACTACTTCGGTAGTCCCCCACCTCGCGAACGCCCTCTGTGCTAAGCGCCGTCATCATCTGGTTGTTATGGATCAGTGGCCCGTCCGTGTAAACGGTCCGTCTTCCACCATCGGCTTGCTCGCGAGCAACTTGAATTGCACGCTCTACTCCCCAGCAAAAGCCGGCACTTTTCGCTCGAATTACTTTCATACTACCTCTCCCACCTTAGCTTGCGATCTTTAGTCGTTCAACAATATAGATTTGCCTAAAGGATGCCAAAGCAGGCAATCTTTGCGACATGATGAATTCAGTAATGGCCAAAATGTCAAAAACCTTGGCAATCCTTCCCTTGCTTGCTCTTGGGAGTGAATTGTGCACCGCAAAAAAAGCGGCAAAAGCAACTCTTACAGTCTCGGAACAGACATACACGCAGAAAACACCTGCGAGGGGTGGAACCGGAAAAAGGTACATGGATCGGGAAATATCTCAGGTCATGGGGCACCTTGGCGCGGGTTGGTTGGAGCGATCCGAACGAGAGCGCGAGGAAAGGACCGACCTCCTCGTCAAAAACCTCGATTTGAAGCCAGACGAGACCGTGGCAGACATAGGCGCAGGCTCGGGTTACTTCACCTTTCGTATGGCAAAACTAGTGCCCGAAGGAAAAGCCTTTGCCGTTGATATTTCCAAGCAGATGCTCGCTATCGTCAAAGGTCGCATTGGCAAATTCAAGACCGAGAACGTAATTCCCGTACTCAGTACGATAACCGACGTCAAACTACCCGAGAACTCTGTCGATTGCGTTCTCATTGTGGACGCTTACCACGAGTTTTCCCATCCTCGTGAAATGGGCCTTTCCATTCTGAAAGCCCTAAAACCAGGTGGTCGTCTGGTATTAATTGAATATCGGTTGGAAGATCCGAAAGTTCCGATCAAACGGCTACACAAGATGACACAAGCACAGTCCCAAAAGGAAATGGAAGCCATTGGGTTCGAATGGAAGGAAACGCGGGATATGCTTCCTCAACAGCATTTCATGGTGTATCTGAAGCCTGGTCCGAAGGCCCAAAAGACCCCGGAATGAGATCTCTAATCTTAGCAGTTCTTGGAATAATTCTTCCGTTAGTCCCTGGCTTTGCCAAAGAAAGTGCAGGCGAGTGGACGCGCTTTCGGGGTCCGGACGGGACGGGACATGGGCAAGCCCAGGGATTGCCCGTTCAATGGAAGGAGTCAGACTACTCGTGGAAAATTAAGCTTCCGGGCGTAGGTCACGCATCCCCAATATTATGGGGAACTCGCCTCTTCACCACTTGCTCCGACGAGGAAGACGGGGCTCAGTACGTGCTCTGCTACGATGCCATCAACGGTGAGAAGGTCTGGGAAAAGAAACTCGATTCAGTCAAATACCCCCACCACAAGTTCAACAGTTTCGCCTCTTCCACTCCCTGCGTAGACGCCGAGTACCTCTTTGTCAACTGGACCACCAAGACATCCAACGATCTCCTCTGCTTCGACCATGACGGCAACCTGCTTTGGCGACGCGATTTCGGCGTTTACGAAACCCAGCACGGCAACGGCTTCTCGCCAATAGTACATGGAGATCTAGTGGTTCTCACCCACGATCACTACGGGGATAGCAACGTAATCGCAGTTGACCGAAAGACAGGGTCCACCGTATGGCAAACAAAGCGCATGTCCGCCAAGCCATCCTCGTCCACGCCTTGCGTCTACCAGCCGAAGGATGGTCCCCTCCAATTCGTGACCAGTTCGATGGCCCACGGTTGCTACGCCGTCGATGCCAAATCAGGAAAAATTCTTTGGGAAACCGGCCCCAACACCCTAGACCTCCGCAGCGTGGCTTCCCCCTACCCTGCCAACGGACGCTTCTTCGCGAGTTGCGGCTCAGGTGGTCGGGCCAGTCGATTCGCTTCGGTCATTCCACCGAAAAGCGGCAAGGGCAACCCCACCATCGCCTATTCCTTGAAGAAGAACATCCCCTACGTGCCCACTTCCATTGCAAAAGGGAACCTGCTCTTCCTCGTCACCGATGGTGGCATCGCCTCCTGCCTCGACTTAGCAACTGGTGAAATGAAGTGGCGCGAACGTCTAGACGGCAACTATTTCGCCTCACCCATTATGGTTGGCAAGGTCATATATGCCGTATCCCGTGAAGGCAACGTCGCCACTTTTTCAGCGTCCGACAAATACGAAGCTCTCGGAATATCTTCTCTCGGCGAGCTCACCCACAACACACCTGCCGTAGCCAACGACTGCCTCTATTTCCGAACCTATTCGCACCTCTTCCGCTTGCCTGCGAAGCAAGTAAGATAACAGAGTTTAACTCCATCTCGACCAAGCATTGCCGTTGACTCAGGTACTGTGGTGGAAGAAAATGGAAAGTATGCAAAAGAGATACCTAATAATGTTCGCGGGCACTTTGCTCGCTTGGTGTTCAGCGATTTCGGCAAATGCCGAAAATTTCTCCGTTGCGGGTTACGCGTTTAGCTCCCCGAAGGGATGGAAGGCGTCACCGCCTTCCTCCTCCATGCGCAAAGCTCAGTTCTTGGCTCTGGGCAAGAGTGGAAAGTCGGCAGAAATCGTATTCTTTTACTTCGGCGCGGGCGGCGCAGGAGGCGTAAAGGCGAATATCGACCGCTGGATGGGCCAATTTAAAAACGCCGAGAACAAAAAAGTGGAGGGTAAAACAGTGGGAGGCACAAAAGTCACATATGCTAGAGCCACTGGAACTTTCATGAGCGGTCGTCCCTTCGGACCAAAGACTCCGAAAGAGGGTTACGCTTTATTGGGAGCTATTATCGAAGGGAAGCAGGGATCCATCTTCGTTAAAATGACTGGTCCGGAAGCAGCCGTTGAAGCAAATGCGGACAAGATGAGGGCTATGGTGGCAGGTGCTCTAAAGTAGAAAAAATGTCCCGATCTCCCACTGGTGGCCTATTGGTATAGGTTCACTTGATTATATCTTAATTTATATTTTCCGCGCGAGAACATCATGAAACAGCTTCTCAAATTTCCAGCCTTGATCAGCTTGTTTTTCGCCTTCTCAGCAAGCGGCCAAACCTTTAAGCCACAGCAAATTACCTTTTTTGAAAAAAAGGTACGCCCGCTCTTAGCTGAGCACTGCTTCGAGTGCCACTCCGCCAAATCCAAGAAGCTCGAAGGCGGACTACGTCTCGATCATCGAGAGGGTTTCCTCAAGGGAGGTGCCTCGGGCAAGCCGATCGTGAGTTTCAAAGAGCGTCCATACCAGTCCATGTTGCTCAAGGTGGCTCGATTGAAGAAGGGAGACGATAGCAGACACCCTCCCATGGCAAACCCCTTGTCGAGCATTGAAATCAAGTCTTTGGCCAGCTGGATGCAAATGAAATTGCCTTTTCCAGAAAAAGCACGGGCGACCCTCGTGAACCAAGAAAAGCCAACCGCCGACTGGAAGAATAAATTCGATTGGGAAAAAGCTCGCCAATACTGGGCGTTCCGAAAACCAGAGGCACGCAAAGTGCCCCAACCAAAACAGGCGAACTGGGTCCGATCTGACCTCGACCGCTTCATCCTCTCCAAACTGGAGGTCTCAGGATTGAACCCTGGAAAAGACGCCAGTAAAGCCACCCTTCTACGCCGCATCTATTTCGACTTGATCGGATTGCCCCCAACTCCGGATCAAATGAAAAGTTTCCTCGCCGACGATTCGCCGAAAGCCTTTGAGAAAGTGGTCGACGATTTGCTTGGCTCAAGCCAGTTCGGCGAACGTTGGGGTAGGCACTGGATGGATGTCGCACGCTATGCCGAGTCAACCGGAATGGAGCGGAACTTCACCTATCCGCACGCATGGAGGTATCGCGACTACGTCATCAAGTCGTTCAACGAGGACAAGCCATACGATCTCTTCATCAAGGAGCAGGTGGCGGGCGACTTGATGGTGTCCAAAGATCCAAAACAAGAAGCCGAAAGCCTAGTGGCCACCGGTTTTCTTGCAATGGGACCGAAATCCCTTAACCAAAGAGATAAGAGAATTTTCACGATGGACGTAGTGGACGAGCAAATCGACGTCGCCACCCGCGCCACCTTGGGCTTAAGCGTATCCTGCGCTCGGTGCCACGATCACAAGTTCGACCCAATTCCGACCGAGGACTACTACGCTCTCGCCGGCATATTCCGAAGTACCAAGACTCATTACGGAACCGCCAAAGGGAACGGCAACCGACAAACTGGAAGCCTTATACCAATGGGGGAAAACGCCAAGGAAATGAAAGCGGAATTAGAGCGGTACAATCGAGAAATGGCCACTCTCGGCAAGCAGTTGAAAAAAGCCCAGAAACAGCTCCAAGTCTTTAAGCGGAAGAAAAATGAGGAAGGCATGCGAGCCAAGATGGCCGAATGTGAAGAAGATGTGCGACAAACGAATGCCCAGCTCAAGCAAATGAAGAGGAATTCGCCCAAGGCACCTCAATACGCCATGGGTGCACAGGACGGAGAAGAGCCCATCAACAGTCGCGTGCACCTGCGCGGAGACGTCGACACCTTGGGAGCCTCCATTGAGCGCGGATACCTCAGTGCCCTACCGATCAATCAGGCTCCTCGCCCCAAAATGGAGCAGAGCGGACGGCTCCAACTGGCGGAGTGGCTGACACACGAGGACAACCCGTTAGCAGCCCGCGTCATGGTGAACCGCATATGGCATCACCTCTTTGGGCAAGGCATCGTTCGTACAGTCGACAATTTCGGCTCTTCCGGAGAAGCTCCATCCCACCCCGAGCTCCTCGATTACCTCGCCCTCCGCTTTCAGGCGAAGGGATGGTCGATCAAGCAAGCCATCCGTGAAATCGCGCTTAGTCGGACCTACCAGCTCGCTTCTTCCGAAAACGCAGACAACTTCAAGAAGGACCCGGAGAACAAACTACTTTGGCGAGCCAACGTTCGTCGCCTTGAGGCCGAGGCACTACGCGACGCCATGCTCTCCGCTTCCGGCGAACTGGACGTCGAACCAGTCAAAGGGTCGGCCGTGGCCAAGGCCGGCAACGGCAATGTGGGACGAGGGGTAACCATACCCCGGGATTCCCTCGAAAACGTATCCCACCGGAGCGTATACTTGCCCATCGTACGGAATCTATTGCCCGAGTTTCTTCGTGCCTTCGACTTCGCCGAGCCAAGCATGATCGTGGGGCGAAGGCAGGAGACCACAGTGCCATCCCAAGCTCTGTTCCTGCTCAATTCTCCCTTCGTGATAAAACAAGCATCGGCCATGGCCAAGAATCTCCTCGGCGAGGGTAAAAGCGCTCCCGAAACTCTCGTCGAGAAAGCCTACGAACGAGCACTTTCCAGACCTCCCAGCGAGGAAGAGCTTTCCCAAGCCATGAAATTTCACCAAATCGCATCCTCCGGCAAAGGAGAGCTAGATTCTTCCGATGCCCTAGCCCATCTTTGCCACGCCCTATTCGCAAGCGCCGAGTTCAGGTATCTGGATTAAGCATGCGCTCAAAAGTCACATGAACACTAGCATCGTTGCCTTCTGCGTTATCATTCTATGTTTTGCCTATGGTAGTAGCCTTGCGGGCAACGAACAGAACTGGCCTCGTTTTCGTGGGCCCAACGGTTCCGGATTAGCCGATTTTCCCGTTCCAGCCAAGTGGTCGAAAGAAAACTATCGCTGGGACACGAAACTACCCGGATCCGGGCACAGTTCGCCAGTTATCTGGGGTAAAAAAGTATTCCTCAATGCTGCCCGCGACAAGGGAAAGGAACGCCTCGTAGTTTGCGTCGACGCCAATTCGGGGAAAATTCTTTGGACAAAATCCTTCGCATCCCAAACTCACAAAACCCACAAGCACAACAGCTATGCAACCGGAACACCCGCCGTAGATGCACACGCTGTGTACGTCGCATGGGGACACAAGGGAGAACTTCAATTCACTGCGCTGTCTCACGATGGGAAACTGCTCTGGCAACGAGACCTTGGCAGTGCAAATGGCGGTCATGGTTTTGGTGTATCACCAATCGTCCATAATGATTTAGTTGTCCTCCCAAACGACATGGAAAAAGGTGGCGGCTTCCTAATTGGAGTCGACCGCAAAACAGGCGAGACCCGCTGGAAAATACCTCGTAAAAGCAAGCGATTAACTTATTCAACGCCCTGCGTGTTTAAAGCGCCGGGCGGAAAAGAGGAACTTATCTTCACAAACTGGTGGCTGGGCGTAACCAGCGTGGAACCAAGTAAAGGCAAACAGCTATGGGAGCTTTCCGTCTTCGGGCGCCCCCATGCCGAACGAGCGATCTCGTCTCCGATCGTGGCGGGCGACCTCGTGCTGGGTGTCTGTGGTTTCACCACTCTGGACAAACATCTGGTAGCAATTCGTCCCGCCTCCGCGAGCAAGGACGGAAAGGCCAAGGAAATTTGGCGACTCGAAGACACCGTACCTCACATCCCCACCCCGCTGCTAACCAAAAACCGTCTCTATCTCTGGGCTGGAAACGGGGTCATAACCTGCCTCCGTCCAAACAGTGGAGAATTGGTTTGGAAAGCACGTATCGAAGGCGTGAAAGACACCTTTTTCGGATCGCCCGTTTGTGCAGGTGGAGTAATCTTCTGCGTATCCGCCTATGGGCAAGTGGTGGCGATTGCGGACGACGAGAAATTTCGCCAACTGGCGGTCAACGATCTTGACGAGCTCTGCCGGTCCACCCCTGCCCTTGCC
>CALBIN010000454.1 GCA_937893275.1 uncultured Opitutia bacterium
TGCTCGGTACGATTATGTTATTGCCCGTAGCCTTGGCTCAGGAAAAGGTCAGGCCCGAAGGGCATGAATCAGGTGAGCAGGCTAAGGTCGGATGGGGCGTCGAAGTACCCTTTGGCCCTTTTCTTGCATCTGCGGCGTTGATTTATCACTTTGGACTCTTTTCATTCGTGGATCCGTGGTTCGAGAGCTTTCGGATGATTCTCGAGTCGGATATTGCTCGGTTTTCATTTTGACGTTGAGTTCTTTAGGCTGAAAGGCCATCGATAGTCCCCCCGTTTTCGTTTTACTCAAGAGTCATATAGCCTGTCTTTCAATGAAGAAAATTCTAGCCGCTAATCGTAGCGAAATAGCTGTGCGTGTTTTTCGCAGCGCAACCGAACTGAACTTCCGTACAGTTGCAGTTTACGCCGAAGAGGATCGTTTTGGCGTTCATCGCTTCAAAGCCGACGAAGCTTACCTCGTAGGGAAGGGGAAGGGACCCGTAGCCGCCTATCTAGATATTGAAGGAGTTGTTTCGATTGCCAAGGAAAAGGGAGTGGATCTCATCCATCCCGGCTATGGCTTTCTTTCCGAAAATGCTCCCTTCGCTTACGCTTGTTCCGAGGCGGGACTGACCTTTGTCGGACCGCGGCCCGAACTATTGGAACAGATGGGCGACAAGGTAGCTGCCCGCAAGGCTGCCGATCAGGCCGGTGTGCCTACCTTGCCGGCTACACCCGACCCGGTAGTCAAGCCCGCCGAGGCTAGAAAGTGGGCCAAGAAGATCGGTTTTCCTCTTATCATCAAGGCGGCTTTCGGCGGGGGAGGTCGAGGAATGAGGGTGGTGAGGGAAGAAAAGGATTTGATGGCCTCCCTCGAGGAGGCTCGCAACGAAGCGGATCAAGCATTTGGAAACCCCGCCGTGTTTCTCGAGCGATACATTAGGCGGGCAAAGCACTTGGAAGTGCAGATCCTTGGAGATAAGCACGGTAATGTGGTCCACCTGCACGAGCGGGATTGCTCGGTCCAGCGGCGCTACCAGAAAGTGGTTGAAGTTGCTCCTTCCATTGGGTTGCCCGATGACACGGTTGCCGAACTGTGCGGAGCGGCCGTGAGGCTTGCCAAGGGGATAAGATACGACAACGCGGGTACGGTCGAGTTCCTCTTGGACATGGATACGGGAGAGTGGTTTTTCATTGAGATGAATCCCCGTATCCAGGTCGAGCACACGGTGACGGAGCAAATCACGGGCATAGATATCGTACGCTCTCAAATCCTAATTGCCGAGGGCTTTTCCTTGCATGGAGAGGAAGTGGCTATTCCTCGACAGGATCAAATCCCCCGCACCGGTTGCGCTGTTCAATGCCGAGTAACCACTGAGGACCCCGAAAAGGACTTTGCTCCCGACTACGGCAAGATTCTGAATTATCGGTCGGCGGCTGGTTTTGGAGTGCGACTCGATGGCGCCATGGGCGAGACGGGGGCTATCATTACGCCTTTTTACGATTCCTTGCTCGTGAAAATAACGGCTTCGGGTCCCAACCTGCCTCTGGCTTTGGATCGAATGCACAGGGCATTGCGGGAAATGCGTATTCGCGGGGTCAAGACCAACATTCCTTTTCTGGAGAACGTCATTACTCAAGAGAAATTCATCAAGGGAAAGGCGACTACCTCGATGATCGACGTGACGCCGGCCCTCTTCAGGTTCAAGCCTCGTCGAGACCGGGCTTCCAAACTGTTGAGCTACCTTGGAGATGTCGTGGTGAACGGAAATCCCCAAGTGAAGGGTAGGGAGCGTTCCAGTGCCCCCTTGCCCTTGATTGAACCCGACTATGATCACAAATCCGAAATCCCCAAGGGTACTAAGGATTTACTTGTCGAAATGGGCCCCGAAAAATTTTCGGAGTGGGTACGTAAGCAGAAGAGCTTGTTGGTTACCGATACCACTCTTCGCGATGCTCACCAGTCCTTGTTTGCTGCCCGAATGCGCACCTACGACATGCTCAAGGTCGCCGACTGTATTGCGCGGAGAACCTCGGAACTATTCAGTTTGGAAATGTGGGGCGGTGCCACCTTCGACACCTGCATGCGTTTTCTCGGGGAGTGTCCCTACGAGCGGTTGCGAACCCTTCGTGAAAAGATTCCCAACATCCTCTTTCAGATGCTTCTTCGCGGTTCCAATGCCGTGGGTTACGCGAATTACCCGGACAACGTGGTAAAGGATTTCGTGATTCACGCCTCGGAGGCGGGGATGGATGTTTTTCGGGTTTTCGACTCCCTGAACTACCTGCCGAATTTGAAGGTGGCCATTGAAACCGTCAGCGAACACACAAAGTCCCTTTGCGAGGCGTCCATCTGTTTTACGGGCGATTTTACGGACAAAGCGGAAGAGAAGTATTTGCTCTCCTATTATGTCGATATGGCCAAGGAGCTCGAAAAGATGGGGGCCCATTTGCTCGCGATTAAGGATATGGCCGGTCTTTGCCATCCGGTCGCCGCTTACAAGCTAGTGAAGGCTTTGCGAAACGAAGTCGGTATCCCCATTCATTTTCACACGCACGACTCCAGTGGTATCGCTTCGGCTTCCGTACTCAAGGCATCTGAAGCCGGTGTCGACGTGGTGGATCTGGCAGTTTCTTCGATGTCGGGCTGTACCAGCCAGCCAAACCTCAACTCGGTGGCCCATGCATTACGCAATTCTCCAAGAGCTACCAAACTGGATTTGGATTGTCTCAACGAACTTTCGATTTACTGGGAAGCGGTCCGACAGTATTACGCTCCCTTCGACAGTTCGCCC
>CALBIN010000455.1 GCA_937893275.1 uncultured Opitutia bacterium
CGAGTATACGACCACTCTCGAGATGAACCACTATCTGAACCGGGCGACCGTCAATTGAAACAACTTCCACCTTAGGTCCACCGTCCTCCTCGTAAAGAAGTGCAGTCTCTCCCGAAATAGCGGGAGATTCAACAGATATTTGTTCATCGGGAGAATCGCTGGGTGACGCAGATTCTTGCTCAAGATAGGAACGAAAGGAACTATTGCCCTCATCTTCTAGTGCGGGATGCCCCGAATCCGCTCTACCTGTAAGATAATTCTCCACAATCAGCCTAAAGCAAGTTTTGTTCCAACTAGAGTTTCGGGTATTGAGCAAGGCTTTCCTTGCTCTTGTCGACAACAAGGCTTAATTCCACTCGCCTATTCTTATCAGGACGGTTCGGAAAGCGTTTGTTGGCCACATTGGAACCGTGCCCTTTCAATCCCTCCATTTTGGCCAAAAGATCGCTGTTCCCGCCTATCGGTGCTGTGGAGTAAGTCAAATGATTCAGAACCTCATAAGCCTGGTCCAGAGACATCTTCCACTCCGCCAGTTTCGCCTGATCATAATCAGTTAGTTTGCTGAATAGGTCCACAGGAGAGACGGAAGGACTTCGTATTAGATTCGCAAGTTGGACTGCCCTGCCACTGGCAAGATGATTGGTATGGGAATCGACCCGGGAAATAAGTAAATGTCGATCCAGCAACCAAGCCATTTGATTAACCACCTTGCGACCGAATGCGGTTAACTTTGGGGAAGATTGTTCGAAGAGAGGTTTGTCGTCGCCATGAAAAATAGTCACGTGGATGCGTTCATTCGCGACTTCGATTTGAATGGTTTCATCATCGAGTTCGTGCTGTTTTAGCGTAGCATACCAGTCCTTTGCTATCCGATGAAGGATATCCACGTCGATGTTCGAGGTTTCATCGGTATTGCGCATGGTAGTGTCCGAACGACCTACAATTTGGTCCACCATACTACCGGGTCTAGCATCTTTCTGTTCGACGGGAGTGGATTTGGGTACACCGGCCATGTAAGGATCTCGAAAGAAGCGAGTGGTCGCAATAATGACTTCCTCGTCCTGCGAAAGAATCCACAGGACAAGAAACAGGGACATCATCCCCGTAACGAAGTCAGCATAGGCGACCTTCCACGCCCCTCCATGACTTCCGGATCGACGTTTACGAAAGATAGTAAATTGTTTCATTTACTTAACCGTGCCCCACAAGTCGGTAATTAAGCGCCCTTAGCGGCTTCCTTGCATTGCTCCTCGAGTTCGTCGGCTGAAGGTTGAATTCCGGAATCGAGCGAACGTCGCCCAATTTCAACCGCCATAATGGGAGATAGACCAGTAGCAAATCCAGTAACCGAACGCTCGACAATACGAAAATATAAGAATTCTTGTCCTTGATTTAGCTGTACAAGTTTGCCCAGTGGAATCCCAATCCCATAAGCAAGAAAAATACCCAAAAAAGTTCCACTCAAAGCGGCCGCTACTTTTGCTCCGACCGCTTGCGGGTCCTCTAAATTAGACATGGTATTGATAATACCTAGAACCGCGGCAACGATGCCGACTCCGGGAAGTGCATCTGCAAGCATCTCAATGGCCTTGACTGAACGACTCGCCTCATCTTCACGACTAGCAAGCTCCGATTTAAGGATACCCCCGATCTCCGCAGGTTTACAACGTCCATCCACTATGGGGCGCAATGAATTACAGAGAAACTCAACCAAGCGAGCATCGTTGAGAAAGGACGGGTATTTAGTAAAAATGGAGCTATTTTGAGCATCACTTACATGCTCGTCAAGAGCAGGAGTTCCCTTGCGCCTGCCGAGCATAAAAAGTTCGTAGAGCAAGACCAGCAAATCAATAAACTTTCGCTTGTCGGAAATACCCCCCTTGAAGGCTTTAGTGATGTCGCCAGCTAGACCGACAAGAACGGCTTTAGGGCTAGAGACGACGACAATGCCAAGGCCTATCCCGCAAATGATCACTATCTCCCCAGCGTGAACGAGAGACATAGGGTTCCCCCCCGCCATCATAAAACCGCCGATACAGGACAGACAAACGATCAGAACACCTACTGCAAGAAGCATTTTTAAATCCTAAAATTAATTTGAGAAAGGGTTCGGAAGTGACTCCGAAGGCTAATAATTGAGTGTGATAGAATCTGGCTAATTCGCCCTTCGGTCAAGCCAAAGATTTGGGCAATTTCAGCCAGCTTCATTTCCTCGTAATAGTATAAAGCAAGAATCTTCTTCTGTTGATCAGGGAGTTCTTTGATTCGTTCCCTCAACAAGGCAACTCGCTCGCGACTTTCCGTTTGTTCGAGGGCATCTGTCTCGGTAGGATCAGAGAGAACATCAGATAGAGTGCCTGGAGTTCCACCATCACCGGCATTCGAATCAATTGGAGCATCAAGGGGGACGAAAGTGACTGGCTGAGTCTCCTTAAGTAGTTTCCGGTATTCATTCTCGTCGACTTTGAGCTCTTGTCGAACTTCATCTTCGCTGACAGGTCTTTTGTGCTTGGACTCAAGTTCAGCTATTGTAGCCTGTAGGGAGCGAGCCTTTGCTCGGTTGGCTCGAGGAAGGCAATCGATACGTCGCAATTCGTCGAGGAGTGAACCTTTGATTCGCAAACCAGCATAACTTCCAAAGGAACGTCCCTTGGACGGATCAAACTGGTTCACAGCTAGAACTAGTGCCTTAGCCCCAATACCATACAAGTCCTCGGACTCAACGGTATCCGGGAAGTGATGTCGCATACGAGAGACGATTGACTTCACCAAGGGTAGATAGTTCTCAATGAGTTTCTCTCGCTCCTTTTCGTCACTCATAGTCCGCTTGTACAGGCGAGCAACTTCACGAAGGCGATCCTCGGACGATATATTGATTCCTCCCGGGGAGCGTTGGGCAACTGTTGCTGGGAGGCTCATGAAAAAGTCAGAACTAGGCGGAAGTATTTACCCCGGGCTCAACACCAGCGGCAGCTTCAGATGTGGCTTGAACAGACGCTTGCACGGCGAGTTCCTCGGGAGTGGGATTACTTTTAGCAATCTCGGACGGTCCATTGGCGGCATAACCGGAAGAATTCGGAACCCCATCACCAACGGAAGAAGTGCTTGCAACTAAGGAACGCAGCAAAGTACCGAGAATAATTCGTCCTCCAACACCGAGTACAAAACATCCGATACTTCCCCTCAAAAGAGCATCGAAGGCATTACCTGTCAGGATCCATCCCAACGAAAAGAATAATACGAACCCGACAAATCCGCAGAGGCAAAAAAAGAAGCGAGCGTCGTTGTTCATTTGTTATACGGAACGACGACTTATTCCTCGGGCATAGAGTTGCTCGGGAAAAGTTCGGGCGATAAGTTGATTGAGAACGTTTGTGGAAAAGTCTCCCGTTACGTTTTGTCCGTGACACACACATAGCGGCGTTAAACCACTCCGCAAAACGACAGGCCAGAGCTTAGTGGAATTGGATAGTTCGTCGAAGTGAGTGAGGGCCAAGTGGGTAGCTCCGATAAGCGAAGAAAGTCGAATCACTTGGTCAATGACTGCTCGATCATAAGCGGCGTTGACCACAAGAACTCGGGTTTCGACATCAAGCAAATCGAGGGTTTCGCGCGTCTGCGTCCAGTCTTCCCGATGACTGAGAGATATGCCGGGGAAATCCAAATAAAGCGGGCTTTGATCGCTGACCTGAGGAATATTCGTGGGTTCGCGATAAAGCGTAACCCCAACGACTTCACAAAAAATCCGCAAGGCGTCATCCGGGTTAGGCACTCCATTCTCAACTTTGAGAACATGGGGAACATGCTTGTTGATAAAAACTTCGTGGGCAATGAATTTACAAAGGGTTGTGGTCTTCCCGACTCCCGGAGGACCAATCAATGCGATTCGATTAGAAGTTCCTTGGTTATCCAAAGAGCGATAGCGATCGCTGAGTCCAACTGTAATTTCCTTCAGAGCATCCGCTAGCGGCATCTGCTTCATCTCATCCCATCGAGACCAAGCACGGAGGTCAGAAAGCAAAGCAGGGTCGAAACCAGCTCGCCCGAGCAAACGCATGACATCGGAATCGTTTAAATCCTCTTCAGATAAAGAAGATGTTCCCTCGGTCATATCCAGGTTGGGCGCAGCAATATCCGTAGTCTGTGATTCAGGAACCAAGTCGACCTCGTTCTCGGAAAGATTTTCGGAGGAATCAAGTACCTCATTCCCGAGTTCTCCCCCCTCGGGAGGAATTTCAGCTATGACTTCTAATTTCGGGGAAGAAATAAATTTGGCCAATCCTTGGCCGCCGACTTGTCGCACAGAGATTACGCGTGCTTCAGGACCAAGCTTGCGCTGAATGACTCGGACGGCTTCGTCCGCCGAGCGAACAATAATACGGTATTTCTTCCCCGCCTTGCTCTCGGTTTTTTCTTCAACAACAGTACTCACAAAATTTCCACAATAAAGTTATTAGGCAGCTAATGCGGACTCCCCTTCGGGTTGAAATTGCCTGTTTTCTTCCATGGCTTGGGTAATCTCTTCGGGTAAAGACTGCTCTGGCAGAGCGATGGCGCCAAAAGGCTCGATAATCGTTTCGGCAGGTAGTTCCTGATAGGCAATCACGGAAAGCTGAGGATATGATGGTTCCATAAAGCGACGGAACGCCAGCCTTAGCTCCGAAGTCGTCACAATTATGGGCGTAAGACCTTGTTCCAGCATCTCTTTAATCTTTGGCTCCATTTCGCCCACAATTCCCTCGGTCAGCTGAGGATCCATTGAGAGTCCGATATCAAACTGGCTTCTTTTTACGCGAGAAATAAGAATTTGCTCCAATCGGGGTTCGAACGTCATTGCCAGTAGCTTGCCCGGTTCCACTTCGTAATCCTTTACAAAGTACATCCCAAGCCTCTTGCGAGTCTGCTCGGATAGGTCG
>CALBIN010000456.1 GCA_937893275.1 uncultured Opitutia bacterium
TATTTCCAAGGTTCTCTATATTCGCGGCGGAGGAGTTTTTGCGCTTCGGGATCGTTGGGGATGGTTTCCTTGTCGCCGTCCCAAGCCACGCCTCTTCCTAGCTTGTAGGACAGCATGCCGAGCATGGGGAGGACGGATGAGCGGTGGGAGGGTTCGATCCCGCAGACGGGTTCGGACTTGGTCTCGATGGCCCGGATGAAGTCCGCCCACAGGAGGGTGAGGTTATGACCGTCGGGTTCCTGCAGTTGGTGGTCCTCGTGGATGGTCTTTTTCTTGGAGTCGGTGGGATGAAAGGTCCAACCATCCCGCCAGCCCATGTGGAATACACCGTTGGTGCCGTAGAAGTAGGCCCCGATGGCGTGCTTCTCGGAGTTGTTCTTGGCGTATTTCCGGTGTTCCCAAGTGGCGGTGAAGGACTCGAATTGGTAGGTGGCGACTTGGGTGTCGGGAGCGTCGGAGGTTTGGAACTTGTCGTTGAGAACGGCTTCGCCTCGTACGGGTCTGCCGCCCGTGGAGTGAACGTACTTGGGGGCTTTTTCATCGGTCCACCAGAGGACTTGGTCGAGCCAGTGCACGCCCCAGTCGCCGAGTGTGCCGTTTGCGAAGTCGAGGAAGTTGCGCCAGCCTCCGGGATGAATGCGAGTGTTGAATGGACGCAGGGGGGCGGGACCGCAGTAGAGGTCCCAGTCGAGATCGTCGGAGGGATCCTGATTGCGAGCCGGGGTTTCCTTGCCGCCTCCTCCGGCCACGAAGAGGCGGACCATGCCTATGTCGCCAACGGCTCCGCTCTTTAGGAATTTCATGCCCGAGACGTGGTGTGGGCCGATGCGTCGATGAAGCCCCACCTGGGCGGTGATCCCCGCGGCCTGAGCGGCCTTTACCATGGCTTGGCTTTCGGCGATGGTGTGTCCCGTGGGTTTTTCCACGAAGACGTGGGCGCCGGCTTCGCAGGCTGCGATGAAGGGTAGGGCATGCCAGTGATCGGGAGTGGCGATGATGACGACTTCGGGCTTTTCCTTGGCCAGTAGCTCGCGGTAGTCCTTGTATCCTTTTGGGGAATCCCCCGAGAGACGCTCAACCTTCTCGGCCGAGACATCGATGGCTTCTTCGTCCACGTCGCAAAGACCGACGACCTTGGCGCTGCCGGCGGCCATGGCTTCCTTGAGTACGTTCATGCCCCACCAACCCGATCCGATGAGGGCGGTCCTGTATTTGCGGCCAGCCTTGGCGGAGAGGCCGGGAGCGAAACCCGCGGCAAGGGCTCCCGTGGTGGAAGTCTTGAGAAATTGGCGACGGTGAAGGTTCATGAGAATGAATTTGGAGGACTTTGCATAGGGGCGTCAAGGTAGAGATGAGCCCAAATCGTTTGACGTTCTTTTGGTAAAGTCATTCCTCGCTTCATGGCAAAGATGAAGGAAATGAGTGTCGTAGCCGAGGAGGCTTGCGGGTGGCCGAACTTGACGAGGTTGCCTAATGGTGAGGTGGTATGCGTCTATTTCAACGCTCCCAGTCACGGGTTGGAGGAAGGTGACTTGGTGTGCGCCGTGAGTGATGACGGTGGTTTGAATTGGAAGGCTCGCGGCGTAGTCGCTCCGCATCCCGAGGGCGGCAATAGGATGCACCTTGCGGTGGGCTTGGCGGGCAACGGCGACCTGCTTGCCTTTTCCAGTGGGTTCTTCGTCGAGGACGAGGAGTTCACCGGTTTTGCGGGACAGTGGCTCTCGCGTTCTTCGGATGGCGGACGAACTTGGGACGTGGATGAAAAACCTTCCATACCCGAACCCTGTGTCGGGGCCATACCTTTCGGGCGGGTGATCCAACTTTCCGATGGTCGGTTGGCCTACACCTGCTATCGCTCCCAAGGTTCGGGGAATCCGAGTGAAACTTGGATAGGCTTTTCTGAGGACGACGGGAAAACTTGGCCGAGCTTTTCCACTTTTGGGGAGGACGACTCCAACGAGCCCACTATTCTTGAGGTCGAACCCGGCAGGTTGTTGGCGGCAGTTCGCACGCACGTCGACCATCACGTGAAGCTTTGCGAAAGCAAGGATGGGGGTAAAACTTGGAACGACGTCGGTCCGCTCACCCTGCCTATGCAGCATCCGGCCGACCTGATTCGTATAGGAGATGGTCTGCTGCTCATGACTTATGGGATCAGAAATCGTGGCTTGATGGCAATTGGGGCAAGGTTGAGCAAGGACGATGGCAAAACTTGGCGACCGCCTTGGGTTATTCATCAGTTCGGCGACGAGTCCACTGACTGCGGTTACCCCTCTACCGTAATGCTGGACGATGAAGGGACTCTTCTTACGGCAGCTTATTCCGATTTCGATGCAAGCCTCGGCGAGGATGCCGATCATTATCGGGTAATCACCTTTCGTTGGGCATTGAAAGAGTGGTTGGATGATAAGACCCTGAAGTCCATTTCGGATGGCAAACTTCTGAAAAGCTGAAATATTCTGGCTAGACGCCGGTGTCCTTTTGCGACATTCGTGCAGTTTTATCCCACACCAAATTACTTTTTTACACCATGAGCGAAAATATTTGTCGTTGGGGCATTCTCGGAACTGCGGGAATCGCCAAGAAGAACTGGCAGTCAATCAAGAACGCAGGGAACGCACGCCTCGTCGGAGTGGCGAGCCGAGACGAGGCGAGAGCTCAAGCTTACATCGACGAATGTCAGGCTCACGTTTCCTTTGATCCTGCCCCACGGGCTATCGGAAGCTATGAGGAAATGCTTGCGAGCGAGGATATCGATGCCGTCTACGTTCCATTGCCTACCGGACCCCGCAAGGAATGGGCGATCAAGGCAGCCGAAGCCGGCAAGCACTTGATGTGCGAGAAACCTTGCGGCGTGGACGCCGCGGAAGTGGAGGAAATCATCTCGGCCTGCGACAAGGCGGGCGTCCAGTTCATGGACGGAGTAATGTTCATGCACAGTGATCGTCTCGCGAAGATTCGGGAGAGCCTCGACGACGGCGAGACCATCGGAAAGCTTAGGCGTATCGCCACCCAGTTCAGTTTTTGGGCGCCTGAAGATTTCTTGACGGGCAACATTCGGATGCATAGCGATCTTGAGCCCTTGGGTTGCTTGGGCGATCTTGGTTGGTACAACATCCGGTTCAACCTGTGGGTGATGAACTATCAAATGCCCAAGGTGGTGACGGGCAGGTTATTGAACGCCTCCGGACGTTCGGACAGTCCACGCCAAGTGCCGACCGAGTTTTCCGGTGAAATGCTTTTTGATGGAGACGTCTCCGCAAGTTTTTACTGCTCGTTTCTTACCGAGCATCAGCAATGGGCTCATGTCAGCGGAACCAAGGGAAGCATTCGGATCGATGATTTTGTTCTGCCTTATTACGGCAACGACATTGCCTACACGGTATCCCAGCCGGTTTTCGATCAAACCGTGTGCGACTTCAATATGGAGCGTCATGAAAGCCGAGAGGCTGTCGACGAGTATAGCGACAGTCACCCCACCTCACAGGAGACCAAGCTTTTCCGCAACTTTTCCGATCTTGCCCTTGGAGGAACTCCCGATTCGCATTGGCCTGAGATTACTTTGCAGACGCAACGAGTGATGATGGCCTGTGTGGAATCCGCCGAGAACGGTGGCAAGGAAATGAGCCTAGCTTAACAGCAACCGGCCTGCTTTGGCGGAATCGCCTTGTGTATGGCCAAGGCCACAGTGCCTCCCAAGACGGTGGCAAAGAGATAAAGCCAAAGGTAGTCCAAGTTGCCTGCCACAAGAGCGGGACCCAAAGTGCGGGCAGGATTCATTGAGGCTCCCGTCATCGGCCCGAAAAGGTAGGCATTTACGCCTACCGTAGTTCCCACTAGGAGCGCTATTCGATTGATCGAGGAGCCAACTAGGCATGGAGCTCGTAGGATCGTGAACATGAGCACAAAGGTAATGCCCACCTCGATCCCGAAAGCCTCGCTCGAGGAAATCTGTTCGCTCGGAAGCGTAAAGCCGGCAGCCACCTTTTCATTCATGGCATAAACTAGGAGGGCGCCAGCGGTAGCCCCTAGACATTGGGAAAGCAGGTAAGGTAACAGGGCTTGTTTTTCCAGCTTTCCATGAAGAGCGAAAATGATTGAGACGACGGGATTGAGATGGGCCCCCGACCACTTCCCGAAAACTAGAATCATGCTCCATACGGCACATCCGAAAGCAAGCGAGATGACAAAAACCGATGCATCCATTGCTACTGCCCCGGTTCCTGCTGCCACGAGCACAAAAGTACCCAGAAACTCCGCTGTTAGTTTTTTTATCACTGTGGCGTCGTCTCGGTCGTGGTAGCCTCGATCTCGATATGATTCTAATGCGCCGTCCAACCTCCGTCGACCACCAGCATGCTTCCCGTGACGTAACTTGAGGCAGCCGAAGCCAGAAATATCGCGACCCCTTGGATTTCCCGCATTTCTCCCCATCTCTCCAATGCCGTAGCGCCCACGATGAATTTTTTTCCTTCCTCCGTATCCGCAATCGGTTCGTTCATGGGAGTAAGGAAAGGTCCCGGACATATTGCATTCACGGTGATGCCTTGCTTGGCTACTTCGAGTGCGAGGGCTCTGGTCATTTGAGCTACTGCTCCTTTGCTGCTGGTGTAGGGAGTGCGGTTGGCTAGCCCGACTAGACCGAGTGTGCTGCATAGGTTAATGATTCGGCCACTGCCTCTTTCCTTCATGTGAGGAAGCACGGCCCGCGAGCACAACCAGACGCCATTTACGTTTACGTCCTGCACATGCTTGAAGTCTTCGAAGGACAGTTCGTCGATGGGACCCCGTACGTTCACGCCGGCATTGCTTACCAGTACGTCTATGCGCCCGAATGTTTCGAGAGCCCGGGCGACCATCCCTTCAACTTCTTCTTCCTTTGTGACGTCTGCTTGGAAACCGATGGCCTTGACCTTATGATCCGCGGCGATCTCTTCAGCGCTCGAGCTAACCTCCTCGAGGTTGCGGCTGACCAAAAAGAGGTCGGCCCCTGCTGACGCGAGCCCTGCGGCCATGGCTTGGCCCAAGCCTTTGGAACCACCCGTAATTAGGGCAACTTTGCCCGTCAGGTCGAATTGCTTGATACCCGGCAACATTACGTTTATTAACTTTTTGAAGGCTGGGATTCAGGAACCCATAGAACCAGCAGACCTACATTCATAATTTCAATGTAGGCTAGCATTTATTGAAATCACTAGACGATGGTGGATTTTGAGAACCCTATGATCCATGAAGGTCAAAGCGATCAAGATTCATCACCTTGTCCCAAGCGGCAACAAAGTCATTCACAAAGGCTTGCTGCGAATCGTCACATGCATAGACCTCGGCGATGGCTCGGAGTTGAGAGTTCGACCCAAATACTAGATCGACGGCACTGCCGGTCCATTTGATCTCGCCTGTTTCCTGATCTCGTCCCTCGAAAAAATGCTCGCATCTGGAGGACTTTTTCCAATCCGTATTCATCGCTAGCAAGTTTACGAAGAAATCGTTCGTCAAAGTTTCGGGTCGGTTGGTGAATACGCCAAGTTCTGACTGTCCTACATTTGCATTCAAAACGCGTAAGCCACCGACGAGAACCGTCAACTCAGGAGCGGTCAGCGTTAGCATGTGCGCCCGATCCACCAACAGTTCCTCCGCGGATCTCGACTGTTCTTTTCCGTGGTGGTTGCGAAACCCGTCTACTTTAGGTTCGAGTACGGCAAACGAGTCTATGTCGGTTTGGTCTTGAGATGCGTCCGTTCGGCCTGGCGAGAAGGGAACCTGTACGTTGTGCCCAGCTTTTTTAGCAGCGTCTTCGACGGCTGCACACCCTCCGAGGACGATAATGTCTGCGAGCGATACTTTCTTGCCGTCGGACTGCGAGTCGTTGAAATCCTTTTGAACTTCCTCCAGAGCCTTAAGAACCTTGTCCAGTTCGGGCGGCTGGTTTACTTCCCAGTCTTTCTGTGGTGCGAGGCGAATGCGCGCTCCGTTGGCCCCACCGCGTTTGTCTGTGCCGCGAAACGTTGCTGCCGACGCCCATGCGGTCGAGATCAATTGCGATACAGACAATCCTGATGCGAGAATCTTGCCCTTGATGTCGGCGATGTCTTGTTCACCAACAAGTTCATGAGTGGCATCGGGGACTGGGTCTTGCCATAGTTGAGGCTCGGCCGGAACCAAGGGACCGAGACATCTGGAGACAGGGCCCATGTCGCGATGCGTGAGTTTGTACCAAGCCTTGGCGAAGGCGTCTGCGAATTGTTCCGGGTTCTCGTGGAAACGCTTCGAGATTGGCCCGTAGATCGGATCTTCCTTTAGAGCGAGATCCGTAGTGAACATCATGGGGGCGTGCTTCTTCGATGGGTCGTGAGCATCTGGAACTGTATCCTTTGCCGAAGATTCCTTTGGTGACCATTGCGCAGCTCCTGCAGGACTTTGCCCAAGTTCCCACTCGTAGCCAAACAGGTTGTCGAAATAATTGTTGTCCCATTTAGCTGGTTCTGTGGTCCATGCACCCTCTAGTCCACTAGTTATCGTATCGCCTCCTTTGCCGCTGCCAAAACTGTTTTTCCAACCGAGGCCTTGCTCCTCGATTGTGGCACCCTCGGGTTCGGGACCTACGTATTGATCCGGATCGGCAGCTCCATGAGCCTTTCCGAATGTATGTCCGCCTGCGATTAGGGCAACAGTTTCCTCGTCGTTCATGGCCATGCGGCCAAAAGTTTCCCTAATGTCTCGTGCCGAAGCGATTGGATCGGGGTTTCCATTAGGTCCCTGTGGGTTAACATATATCAGGCCCATTTGCACGGCGCCTAGAGGCTCATCGAGTTCTCTGTCGCCGCTGTAGCGTTCGTCTCCGAGCCACTCGGTCTCGGGCCCCCAGTAAATGTCTTCTTCTGGTTCCCAGACATCCTCGCGCCCGCCGGCAAAACCATATGTCTTGAATCCCATTGATTCTAGGGCGCAGTTCCCAGTGAAGACCATAAGATCGGCCCAAGATAGCTTGGAACCGTACTTTTGTTTGATCGGCCAAAGCAATCGGCGCGCCTTGTCGAGGTTTCCGTTGTCGGGCCAACTGTTGAGGGGCGCAAAGCGCAGTGTACCTGAGGCTGCACCACCACGACCATCGCCAATACGATATGTGCCCGCGCTGTGCCACGCCATCCGAATGAAGAAAGGTCCGTAATGACCATAGTCGGCAGGCCACCAGTCTTGTGAGGTAGTCATCAAGGCATCGATATCTGCCTTGAGGGCATCTAGGTCGAGGTCCTTGAACTCTTCGGCGTAGTTGTACTCTTTCCCCATGGGGTCACAGAGGGAAGAATTCTGATGGAGAAGCTTCAGGTTTAATTGATTTGGCCACCAGTGCTGATTTGCCGTGGCTCCAACAGCCGTGTGTCTGTGAGATCCGCCCAATACCGGGCATTTGCTTATGTTCGTCATGTTTCCTCTGAGGGTTTAGTAATTAATTCTAATGGGCATTTCCGAAAAATCAATTTCAGGATCAATTCTGGTTTCCTTATATAGCGAGGTAAGGGATTGGAAGCCAAATTTCCCCTGCAGTTAAAAATTAAAGAAGTGTTTGCGGGCCAAATCAGCCCTTCGACGGACGGACCTTGTTTTGCCACTCCTTGGGCATGACCTTGACGTCGGAGTCGTCTTCGTAGTGCTTACGGAGTTTTTCGAGCTGGGCCTTGGTTTTCTTTATTTTTGTTGCTTGGGTTGCGTCGCCGTAAAGATTTGTCAGTTCATCGGGATCTTTCTTTAGGTCGTAGAATTCCCACTCGTCGAATTGGTAGAATTTCATGAGCTTGTAGCGAGAAGTTCGGATGCCGTAATGTCTGGGTACCATATGAACGCTAGGGTACTCATAGTAATGATAATATATGCCCTTGCGCCAGTCTTTGGGCGATTCTCCCTTAAGAAGCGGGACAAGCGACTTGCCCTGCATGTCATTGGGGCTGGGTGCCCCTGCCATTTCTAGGAACGTCTCTGCGTAATCGAGGTTCTGGACAAGGTGTTTGTCGCGTGAACCTGCTTTTGTCACGCCAGGCCACTTTATGACGAATGGCATCTTGAGAGATTCATCATACATCCATCGTTTGTCGTACCAACCGTGGTCTCCGA
>CALBIN010000457.1 GCA_937893275.1 uncultured Opitutia bacterium
ATCGGCGGGTTTTCCCATGCCGGGTCCGGGTTCAACCCGCTTGCCCTGCTCTCCCCACTTGCGGCGAAGATACTCGCGCTCCTCCTTCCAGTCGGCAAAGGGTTTGCCTCGCATGGAGAGCAACTCGTCCAGCGGTCGTTCGTTGCTCGTGCCTTTCTCAGGTTCTTTGCTCATGGAGACAATCTTTCGATCTTCCACTCGTTTTCCGTGGTTCGACTATACCTAAACCGGTCGTGCAAACGACCCGTTCGTCCCTGCCAGAACTCCAAAGTTTCCGGTTTTAGGCGAAAACCACCCCAAAATGAAGGCTTTGGCGGGTTTTCCCCGAAGCGTTCGGCCACCTCCTCAAAAGCGTTTTCCAGTGATTCCCGTGAGTCTATAACCTCGCTTTGGCGCGATGCCCATGCTCCGAGTCGGCTTTCAAGCGGTCTTGAATGGAAATATTCTTCCGCGCTGTCCTCATCCAATCGATCCACCAAACCTTCCACGGTTGCCTGACGCTGCATGCCCCACCAAGGAAAGTGCATGACTGCCTGTGGGTTTTCCTTCAACTCTCGAGCCTTTCGACTGCCGAAATTGGTGAAGAACAGAAAGTAACCGTTTTCAATCCCTTTTAATAAAACCGATCTAGTGGATGGAGATCCTGCTATGCTCGAGGTGGCCAAGGTGCAGGCATTCGGTTCTATGATTTCAGCCGACTGCACCTCCTTCATCCACTCGGAGAATTGCTCTAAGGGACAATGCCGAAGGTCTGATCGACGAAACGCGCCTGCGGTGTAATTCTCGCGCATTTGGCTCAACTCATCACTTGCATCACTCATTGCAAAATCCTAATTAGCCAAACTACCCCTTGGAATCAACGGGGAAAGCTCCGAGGTATTCGTCCAAGTTCTGTTGAAAGGCGGCATAGGCTCTCCCTTTCGCCTTGGCCATTAATCGTCGCCTGATTCTCATGTTCAACAGAATCAACTTACGGGCGAGAAGACCTCTGGCGGATCGACGAAACCAATGCAGTTCGCGAACCGGTTCGGATCGCGTTGCGAACTTTTGCTTGTAATCGAGATGTCCCGGCAGGAAGTCAACCGAGCGACCCGCGGCATGGGATGCAGTCAAGTTGTGGACGAGTAGTTGCTTCCCGGGGGAATGTAATTTCCAATCTTCGTCGTAGGCTAGATTGTGTAACCCGTACGCACTTCCGTTTTGCCAGAGCAAGCCCAGTTCCCATGCTACGGCAAAACCCTCGACGCGCAGGCAGGAGGCGACCGCCCTGCCCTTTTCCGCCAAAGCGGGCAACAACTCGAAGAAGAACGCTCTTTTCCCGCGAACCGAGTAGAGCCCCGCGATGGCAGCTCCTTTCCACGAGTTTACCTCTACCAAGCATGTTGCGGGCAGCATCGACCGAATGCCGTCTGGATCCGAATGCCTTTCGAAGGTTACGCCTCCGAGGTCCAATAGCCTTCGCTCTGAGTAGCGCAGGCTCTTCTTCGACTTGGCTCCAAGTCTGTCGCTCAGATATTCATCGAAACTAGAAAAAGAGTTCAGGTCGGCCAGGCAGGTTTTTCTGGCAATGCGCAAAAGGCACGGGGCCTTGCTTTCGGCCAATACCGGAGCAAGATAGTTGCTCCAGAAGGAATCTCTCAGCAGCGAGGTCCAAATGAAGTGATAATCTCCGAGTAGACCATGCACCCCCTTTACCAAGGTCGGCATCGCTTCCGGAAACCCCAAGGGTTCGAAGTAGTTCGCCTCGTTGTTAAGGTAGGGCCAGAGCCCTCTAGCGCCTAAAATTCCCTTTTTTTCGACGAAAGGCCAAAAAGCCCTCAATTGTCCGTTGCGATCCCGAACAATAGCGGCAAATGGTTTTTGTTCCTTGTTCGACCACTTTAGCCAACAGCGAAGCCACTCCGGAGAAAAATAAGGGTTTGGGTTTTCCAGCGAAGAGAAGAGAGTCTCTATCTCCGATTCCAGACCCGCCCAGTTGTCCTCTACGCGAACGGTCGAAAAACAAATGTCGGCGGAAGAACCATCCTCAACCACGACGCCTTGGGACATCGGAGAGTCTGGCGAAGAGAGGCGTTTTGCCTCGCTTAAGCGTTGAAGTTGTCGAAATCCTCAAACTCGGCCCGAAACCCACCGTCCACGCCTCGGCAAAGAACGGCGACGGCATCGTGCGAGTGCAACGACTCGAAATGAGAACAGACCACGCGAAAATCAACGATGCGCGAATCATCGTCCAATTGTTCGTACAAAAGGCGAGCCGCATCCTCAACGAACTTTACGTAGGCTCCGTTAAGTTCGGCGAAGGCTTGTTCATCCTCCCGTCTCACCATTACCTGTGTTTCCGTGCGAAGAGCAGCTAGGCAAAGGTCTCTGAGTTCAAGGAGGGAAAGCTCCTTGTCCGGATGTATTTCCACGCTCACTCTAGCACGGCTGCGCTGGGAATGTGGAATGGCCAGCAGATCCCGATGTTCCCGAGCGTGTTCGGAAAGTTCGGAGGCGCAGGGGCATGCGGAGGAATAAACGAAGTCGAAATGCACGATCTGGCGAAAGCGGTCCGACAAATCCATAATTCCCTCGAAAGAGCAATTGTAGTATTGGATTCCACGTAGACCGCTGCGAAGGCTTTCCTGTTCCATGGGGTAGGAAAAGGCAGTTTTCAATCGAGCTTCCCGCGAATCGAGGCGATCTTTGTAGACGCGAAGCACTTTGCCGAGCACTTCCGGGGAGAAGGTCTCTTCTTTGAAATCATAAAAGGTTCGCATTATGCGGGACATGTTGATCCCCTTCTTGTCGGCATCCAAGCTTACCGTTCCCGTCACCTTGGTCTCCAGGCACAGATCCTCTCCGTCGGGACCCACGTAGCGAAGCGGGAGGCGAAACCCCGAGATACCCACCTGCAAAATGGGCACGTTGGCGCCCTCCATGCCGGAGCTACCGCTATTTTGGACGTCGGGAAGAGAGGCGTGGTACTCGGGAGTGACCTCGAACTTCTCGTCGTATTCGCGACGAATCTTGCTTCCTTTTTGGGCTTCGGGTTCCATTTCAGCTAATTCAATTGGATTTTCAGGAAAAAAGCAAACTCACTTGGCCTTGCCTTGATTGGCAACGGCTTCCATCGCCTTGGCCACGGCCTCGGGGTCTCCCAAGTAGCGACGCCCCAAAGGCTTTAGGTCGGCATCCAAGTCATATACTAGAGGCATGCCCGTGGGAATATTTAGCCCCACGATATCTTCCTCGGACACTCCGTCCAGATATTTGACCAAGGCTCGAAGCGAATTGCCGTGGGCCGCTATCAGCACGCTCTTCCCCTCTTGCACCACGGGAGCAATCGTATCCTGCCACAAGGGCATGAAACGATCCACGGTGTCCTTCAGGCATTCCGAAAGGGGAAGATTCTCCGCAGGCAGGTTGGCGTATCGCCTGTCTTTGCCCGGATGCCGCTCGTCGTCGGGATCCAGAGCGGGAGGCGGTACGTCGTAGCTTCTGCGCCAGATCAGCACTTGATCCTCGCCGTGCTTGGCCGCGGTCTCCGCCTTGTTCAGGCCCTGGAGGGCCCCGTAGTGCCTCTCGTTCAAGCGCCATTCCCGATGCACGGGCACCCAGGTTTGGTCCAATTCCTCCAGAGCCAGCCACATCGTGCGTATCGCCCGCTTGAGCAGAGAGGTGTAGACGACGTCGAAGGCAAAGCCCTCATCCTTCAGCAGTCGGCCCGAGCGCCTGCCTTCCTCCTCGCCCTTGGCGGTCAGATCTACGTCGTGCCAACCGGTGAACCGGTTCTCTTGGTTCCATTCGCTTTCGCCGTGTCTGAGTAATACTAGCTTGTACATCTGTCTTCAGTTTGAAATTGGGGTATACAATACCAAACCCCGGGGGTAATCGTCACGCTTAAAGAAAAAGCCTCCCGAGGATCAAATCCTCGGAAGGCATGAAAGGAAAGAATTGCAGGCGTGCCGTTGATTAGTCTCTTCCGGTCAGAGACATGAGAATCTGGAGAATGTACCAGAACATCAAGGCCACGGCGGAAAACAAGGCCAAGGACGCCGCCACGTGCTGGCTCGGGTGGTAGTGGTGCATGACATTTGAAGTCGTATACAACACCGAGCCGGCCGCAAAAAGAACCATCACGGAAGAGAACACCAATCCCAGAGAAAACCCGAAGATCATGCTGCAGACGATGAATCCCATGGCCACGAAGAACCCGATCGACAATATGCCGCTAAGAAAGGAAAAATCCTTCTTCGTTATGAACACCGTGGCGGTCAAGCCTCCCACCAGCAACAAGGTCATCAATCCCGCGGTGGGAATAAGCCCCGCATCGGAATACATAGTCGCTATGTAGAGCAAGGGTAGAAATATTATTGCCTCCGCCACCACGAACAAGCCGAGGCCTAGGTACTGCATCCCCTCGGAAGACTGCGATCTGGCCATCCTGTCCGAGACGTAACCGACCCCCATGAAGGCGGCCAATACGATCAACCAAGAGAAACCGCTCGTCATCGCCATCGCCATCTTTTGTGCGAATGGAGCGTTTACCAGATAGTATTCCAAGCCCGTGAACAAAAGCAAAGCCCCCGCTAAATGCGTATAGGTCTTGCGGATAAAGGCCGCGCGTTCGGCAGCCGGTGAATTGGCCGCGGATAGTGTGAATGTTTGTTCCTGCATAAGTTTTATTCCGTAGTTTAGGTTTATAAACTAATTTACCACCTCCTACTATATGTATGGCAAAGTTGATTCAAGCAAACCAAATCGGAATGCAGTTTGCTTCTACCATAGTTCACTTTCCCCCTAATTAACCTACCTATGTCCCAAGCAAAGCTTATAAACCTTGATTTTTATGGTTTGCCTCGGAGATCGCTAAGTTTCGCGAAATATTTGGATTCTTCCACTTGTAAACTTTGAAGAAAGATTGCAAAAAAACACTCCGGAAATATGGCGATTTCAGTTCGAAATCCAATCAACGCCAATCGACATTAGTTGCTCTCATTTGACCACAATGAGATTAAGGAAAGAAGCCGAAGATCGGATGGTTTTAAAAATAATTTTGTACCCCCGGCAAAAAAGACGCAAAAAGAAAAAACGCAAGATGCTGTAAGTAAGCGC
>CALBIN010000458.1 GCA_937893275.1 uncultured Opitutia bacterium
TGACGGCATCTTCCCAAAGGCAAGCAACACGCCCAACGCTCCAATCGCTCCGAGCGTCCCCGCAATAAGCGACCATTGCCAGCCCTTTGTGGGAAAGGTCCAAAAGGCGATATTTCCACCCTTGAGCTTAAGAATGATCAGAGGTGCGACAACGGCGGTCAGAAAGTAGGCTAGGCCGACCCAAAGAAAAGCCATGATCCGACCGTTTTCCTTATCGCCCATGTTACTGGAACCGATGTGCATGCAAACCCCATAGGTCCCCCAGCAAACAACGGTTATCAAAGCATAATATAGATACTGCATATTTAAGTCTCCTTTTGAGAAAGCATCCATAAAACCTTGGCAAAGTCGATGCCGAAAAGAGCTCAGAACACACAAAAGGCGCCCCGTATTCGAGACGCCTTCCGTATGTTTGTTCCGACTGGAATATTTAACCGGCCGAGTCGGCCTTCTCAATTGTTTCGATTTTCTTTAGGATAACTCTCTTTTTCTTGCCGGTGCCGGATTCATAACCTTGGCCGGCAATAGACACACGGGAGTCCACTAAGTCGTCAAGGTTCACCTTGGACTTCTTGCCCAATGCCGACTTAGTCAAACGAACCGTCTTTCCCTCCGCAGTTGTAAGTGAGTAGTACTTGTAGATCTTTCCGTCTTTGCCCTTGGTTTCTTTCTTCGAGACCTTACCCGACAACGCAAGAGGACCGACCTCGGGAGCGGGTTTCTTGGCCGTTGGCTTTTTCTTGCTTTCGGCTTTCTTGACCTTTTCCTTCGCGACGGGCTTTTCTACCTTTTCCTTCGCAGCAAAAGATGAAACAGGGCCAGAGAGCAGGCCAAATGCAAGTAGGGATATAATTAGAGATTTCATTTTTATATATTTGGGTTGGTGTTATGTTTTTGGTTTTTTGTAACCATTAAGATCTATTACCTTATTTGTGACCGTTCCATGCAATCCTCTTAACTGTATATTTAACTTTTAGTAGCTCCAATTATGGGCGGCTATTAGCTTATTGGTGTTTTTGGAAGTGTCATCGTGCATTTTTTACGGTATGCCATAGCTTAAACGCTCAACATTAAGGACTAGACATTTCCTCAGTTAATAGGGTTTTCGCCAAACTTGGGCGTATTGCCCTTACTGTTTACAACCAGCTTGTCACTATACGAACGAGAGAGGAAAAGGTCATTTCTACTTTTCGCCCGAATCTAAGGAGGGTGCTTCGGAGCCAATGGCGGCGTCTAGGCGCTTTTTCAAGTCTTCCAAATCCTGATTAAGCTTTTCGTTGTCCTTTTTCAGATCAGTCACTTCTTTTCGAAGTGTTTTTAAGTCATCAGACGGTTTGCCCCCCGAGCGTAAAGCCTCGATCGCCTTTTCGGCGGCAGTCCGTTCGGGCATGTCTTTGCGGTTGGCCGAGAATTTCTCAAGAACTGCAATAGCCCGAGAATCATTCAATTGTCCAAGCGCATCGATGGCGGCGATACGCACACGGCGATTAAGCCTAGCCACCCGCTTTACGAGGAATTGTCTCACGCTCGACTTGTCTTCCTCGTTACGGGCAAGGTGACCGAGTGCGCGCAACCCGGAAGCAAAACCATTGGTCGTGAATTTTTTCTCATCGTTCTCAAGCGCCGACTGGAGGCTCGACAAATAGGTCGGATCATCCTGCTTGCGGATAGCGGAAACCGCAGCAAAGCCCAATTGGTGTCGAAAAGATTTTGAGGCTAATGCCCGAGTTATCAGTTTTCCGGCCTCGGCGTCGTCGTGCCCGGCCAAGCCGTTGATGGCGCCGGAACGAATCGATGGATTTTTCTCTCCAGCCAATACTTCTTTAAGAACGGCCAATGCCTCGGGTTTGTAAAAACTACCGACGTCACCGACCACTTGACGACGGACACGAGCGTCAGTTTGCTTCGTAGACTTAGCCAATGCCTCGAAGGCAGGGTTAGTGGCAATGCCTCGAAGAGCTTTTGAGGCAGCGAGCCTCACTCCATAAAAGGGATCCTCGTTCAATGCTTTCTTTAACTTTTCGACAGTGCCACCGTCCTTTTTTTTGGCCATTCCCTCAATCGCGAGAAGACGGCCGACAACATCTTCCAAGTCCGTCAACTGTGAATGGATCATTGACATGGGAGGAGCGAAGGTAGTCTTTGCCAAAATCGTAAGGTCGGGGTCCACGCGAACGATTTCAGGGACTGCGGGAAGGGCAAAGTAAAAATCTTCCGATGCCTGCGAAACCTGCATCGACTTCATAATGGCTTTACCCTCACAACGAAACTTCACCGGTATAGTCACATGGAAGAGCAACACGTTGTCGTCCACATTTTGCTCCTGTTTCACGGTGAGCTTTGCCAACTTGGTTTTTGCGTCCCAAGAATAATCCACCTTTAGCTCGGGGTGGTGGGCGTGGTAGACATACTGGTCGAAGAAACGATCGTGCGACTTTCCGGAAAGCTCCTCTATGACGGCCCGCAAGTTGTCGGTTACCACATTGCCGTGCCGATGACGCTCTAGATAGGTTTTTACGACTTTGCGGAAAAGGTCGGGACCCAAGCTCGATCGAAGCATGTGCAACACCCAACTGCCCTTGGTGTAGGAAAGTGATCCGTACTTGCGAAACATATCCGATGGGTGATCGTACTTTCGGTTCACCATGGCCGTAGTATCTTCCTTGAGGGCCGAAAGCCTATTGAGGTCTCGATACAAGCCGTAAAGCATTTGATCCCTGCCTTGCAGATGCCCCGCAAAGAGGTGTGTGTAGTAGGTGGCGAATCCCTCGTTCAACCATATGTGACTCCAATCCTTGCAGGTCACCAAGTCACCAAACCACTGGTGAGCCAGTTCATGAGCAACCAGCCCTTGGCTGCTCCGAATATTTTCCGTCTCTTCGTTAAAGAGGGTAGATGTGTTTAGGGTGGTCAAGCTTGTGTTTTCCATCCCACCCCAGTTGAAATCCTGCACGCAAATTTGGTCGTACTTGGCCCACGGATAGGCCACACCGATTTCTTTCTCGAAATACTCCATGCACCTCTTGGTATGGCGAAAAGAATTCGCCGCATTGGCGAAATCCGAGGGGGGCGTCCAGAACGACATGCTCAAATCACCGTGCTTCTCCTGCAACCTCTTGAAATAACCGGCGACCAGCGAAATGAGGTAATTCACGTGTGGCTTCTCCTGTTTCCAAGTAACTGCCTTCAATCCCGTCTCGGGATCGATCTTCTCGGATGTCTTTCGTCCGTTGGACAAAACCGTCATCCCCTTAGGCACGCGACAGGTAATGGTGGAGGTAAGGAACTCGTTGGGCGAATCGAAGCAGGGGAACCAGTGTCTGGCCTCAATCGTTTCGCCCTGAGTCCATAGATGGGTGTCCTTGGGATCATAACCCAACTCGGGGGTACGAAAGTAAAGCCCCTTCACCGGCTCGGCCTCGTAAAAGACTTTGAGTTTGGACTGACGCCCGGCGGGAATCGGCTTTTCGAAAGTGACGATCAATGCTTGGTCGGTATTTTCCCATGCCGCGATCTTATCACCCGACGTCACTTTGCTGATCCGTAGATCGACCGCATCCAGTCGGAACTCCTCAATTGGAGTGAGGATTGGGTGAAAAACAACGGTGGCGACGCCGGACACCCGGCGATTCTTGAAGTCCGGCGTGACGTCCAGCGACAAGTGCTCGACATCGACCAGACGATCGGGAGCATATCGTTGAGTCGAAGTAGTGTCGCCTACGGGAGCACCTGAAAAATGCCTGCAACGCAGAGTGTGAACATGTTCGGCCTCGGCGCTCGATAAAGCGCCGCACGAGAATAGAGCGAAAAGGAAAAGGATAGACGTTTTCATCATAACAACCTTTGAAAAGTAAGACCCGAAGGTAGGAAGCCGGAAGCTCTAGGCAAAGCCAAACTGCATGAGTGAACAACAATAGAACTCTTTCCATTCACCCTACAACCCGTCCACGAGACAGAAACCAGCGGCTAATCGCTTAGAAAAGTGAGGCCGAATCGCGGCGGCCATTACGCAACGGCGGCAATGCCATTGCGCGGTCAGGCCAACCGTTACTTCTCGTTGTAAACCGTGTCCACCGACAACCCAGCTGCCAGCAGCAAGACGGCGACGGCAGGTTCAGGTTGATCGTTTAAGGCGATAAAATAATTATCGGCCGAGGTGAACAACTCCTTACCAACTCCCGCCCACTTCTTCGTAATGGTACCGATCTCCTTTTCCGAACTGTCAAGAAAACTGAAGTTCCACCCTTTCCAATCTCCTTTGACCAAAGCCATGTCTTTTCCCGAAGGATCAAGAACTCGAAAAGAAATTCCAAAACCAAACAACTTACTCTTAAAGCGACCAACAACGCTTCCCGATGGGTCGCGGACACTCACTTTAGGAATAAAGAAAGAGAATTCCCGCTTAATCGAAAATAGCAAATTCTGTTCGTTTTTGGGGTCCGAACCCTCATACACTTTAACGGTTGTTGGCAATTTACGCTTATCCAGAAAGAAACGGAGGATGTGGAGGAGCGCTCCCGGTTTTTCTTTCGCAATACCCAATTGCTCCTTCGTCTCGGGATCCAAAATGTCGTAGGTATTCGAAAGCTTCAAGACACCCACGTGCTCTCGAATAAAAAACGTTTTTCTGTTAAGCATAATAGTTCCTCAGTTTGAGCGGTACCTTCATGGCACCTGTTTTATTGTTTTCTAGACATAAAGATCACACGCGACATTCGAGTGCTACCCGTCACTCCGCAGCCTTCATGGCGGCGATTAGGGTGCTTGCATCGGTCAGGCCTTGGAATTGCTTTTGGATTTCTCCGTCCTTGAAGATGATCAAGGTGGGGATGCTCCTGATACCGTATTTGGATGCGACGGCGGGTTCATCGTCGACGTTAAGCTTTATCACTTTCCCGTAGGCCTTCGCCTTTTCGGCGACATCGTCCACGATCGGGCCTTGCCGGCGGCAGGGCGGGCACCAAGGCGCCCAGAAATCCACCAGCACCACCCCGGCGGCAATTTCCTTATTGAACTCTTCCGCGCTTACAGAGCCTTTATCCGAACTCGGCGAGTCCCCTCCGGAACATCCTCCCGCAAAAAAAGAGACCATCAAAACCATCGCAGCCAATAATTTTTTCATCCCCTTAAGGTACTCATAAACAATCCGTCGCGCCATTATAATTTACGCCTTATTTTGGAATCGCTCGCAAATACGAAATCGAAAATCCCGGATGCCAAGATTCTCATTTTCATGCTTTCGGCCTCTCGCCTCGTTCGCTAGCGTTTGCCCCATGCCAATGATCGACCTCCGCAGCGACACCGTAACGCACCCTACCCCCGCCATGCTCAAAGCCATGGCGGAAGCCGAACTGGGCGACGACGTCTTCGACGACGACCCCACCGTAGATCGACTGGAAGCTCTCGCCGCGGAAACCCTCGGCAAGGAAGCCTCCATGTTCGTCCCCAGCGGAACCCAAAGCAACCTCGCGGCATTGATGACACATTGCGCACGCGGGGACGAATACCTCGTCGGGCAGCAGGCCCACACCTACCTCTTCGAAGGCGGCGGTGGAGCGACTCTCGCCGGCCTCCAACCTCAACCCCTTGACCAGGAACCAGACGGGACTCTAGACCTCGATAAACTCGCCAAACTTATAAAGCCCGACGACTACCACTACGCCCGCACTCGCCTGCTCTGCCTGGAGAACACCACATGGGATAAAGTGCTACCGCAGGAGTACCTAGCTAAAGCCAAAGCCTTTGCCGACAGGCATGGGCTCGCTCTGCACCTCGACGGCGCCCGCATCTTCAACGCCGCGATAGAACAAGGAATTGCCGCCGCTGAGATCGCGGCGCCATTCGATTCTGTTTCCGTATGCCTCTCCAAAGGATTG
>CALBIN010000459.1 GCA_937893275.1 uncultured Opitutia bacterium
GCGTGGTTGCTCGCTACAAGACGAGTAAAAAAGTATGTGCCGTAGGAAACGACGCCAAGCGGATGCTAGGCAGAACGCCTGGTACGATCGAAGCGCTAAGACCGATGAAAGACGGTGTCATCGCCGACTTCGAGATTTCGGAAGCAATGCTCCGGTACTTCATCGAGAAAGTGGACAAAAGGAAACTTGTTCCACCTCGTGTGGTGGTTGCCGTGCCATCCGGCATCACCGCAGTTGAAAAGCGCGCGGTAAAGGACTCGGCCATTCGTGCCGGAGCCCGCGAGGTGCTGCTTCTTGGAGAACCGATGGCTGCAGCCATTGGCGCGGATCTACCAATCGACGAAGAATACGCCAATATGATCGTAGACATTGGCGGAGGAACGACCGAAGTGGCTATCATTTCCATTTCAGGAATTTCATACCAACGAAGCATCAGGGTCGGTGGAGACGAAATGGATGAGGCAATCTTAGCGTATATGAAGCGAGCTTACGGGCTGCTCATTGGCGAACGAACCGCAGAAGAAATAAAGCTTACCATCGGGTCGGCCTCACCCATTGAAAGCGGTGAGCTTAGCATGGACGTGCGTGGACGAGATTCAACTGCCGGTCTACCTAAGACAATCCACATCACTTCACAAGAAATCCGAGAAGAGGCCTTCAGCGACGTCATAAGCCAAATTGTGGAACTTGTGAAGAACGCCTTAGACCGTTGCCAACCTGAACACTCCGCCGATCTGATAGACAGAGGGATTGTAATGGCAGGCGGCGGAGCTCTTATTCGTGGACTCGATCAAGTTATCAGCGATGCCACGGGTTTGACCGTTATTCAGGCAGATGATCCGCTTTGCTGCGTAGCGCATGGCACCGGCAAATTTCTCAATCTCCTCGGTTCGCTTAGTCGCGAGCAAGTCGACAGGCTAGTCACCCAGTAAAGCCACGGCCTTGGCTAAGGACAAGTCTACCGAGCGAGCCAAACCGTTCCTCATACTGATCGGCTTTCTGGTAATCTGGTGGTTGATACCCGCCGGGTGGAAATTGGCGACCCGTTCAAGTTTTCGAGAATTTCAAGCTCCTGTCTGGGAGCTGGCATCCAGAGCGGAAGACCTAGGCGAATACTGGGGTCACTTTTCCGACTCGAAGAAAACCCTGATTGAGAAAGGTCGCGAAAACGCTAGAGGATCGGCCGCACTCAAGGCTAAGCCATCCATTCCACAGATTAAACTTTTGAGAAGCGAAATCACACGCTTGGAAACTGCTCTGACCATGCCTCCGGAACCTGGATTCAAAACAGTTGTGGCAAGAGTAAGCCGGCGAGATTTATCCGCTTGGTGGCAAAATGTGACCTTGCGTAAAGGCAGTGCAAAAAACCTCACGGTTGGAGCGGGAGTTGTTTCCGCCAACGGAGTGGCAGGTCGTGTCAGCGAAGTGGGAAACCGATGGGCTACGGTAAGGCTCGTCACCAGCCCACAATTTAGGATTGCAGCTCAATTTGAGGGAGACGATCGTCCCGTCACCTTTCAAGGGGGCGGGATTCCCCTAGGAGGCAAACCTTTCGGCGTCGTCCACAATGTACCTCATGACCTTTCCCCGATTGAGGGAAAGCCATTAATACTCCTTACTTCTTCATTAGGAGGCACCTTTCCCGCAGGTATTTCCATAGGATTTGTAAATAAACTCGAAGGAGGGGAAAACGGTCTATTCAAGAGCGGAAGAGTTGAATTGGACGCACTTTTAGGCAAACTTCGAGAAGTAACCGTTCTATTGCCACGAAACGATTCATCCACCGATCGATGAAAAGGCAAAACTTGTGCGCGCTATTCGTCTTGTCGAGCAATTGTCTAGTACTTTTCCTTTTGTTCTCGTGGAATGATTACTGGGTGCGATACGGGATTTACTTTCATTTGCCGGGACTCTTTTTTCTTTTCGGGTCCACTCGATTGAGCAATCGCAACGGTGCGATGGTAGCATTTCTCACTGGCTTGCTAATCGACTCCACGACCACAAGCTCCTTTGGTCTACATGCCTTTGGTCTGACACTTTGCCATTTGATCGCCCGCGAGGGAGGTGAAGGGATGAAGGCAACTCGAGGTCTCAGACCGCACATATATCAGCAGGTCGCAAATCTTTTTCTTATCGCTACTCTTTCCATCTCAAGCTTTGTACAATCAGCAGACACAGCATTTCAAGGCCTTGACCGGCTTTCCATCGACATCATTGCATCACAACTTTTATTGATCCCCCTAGGAGCTTGGTTTCTTGCATTCCAAAACAACCTGCCGCAATTTGAAGGAGTGGAATCGAGTTCACAACCAGTTACCCAATGATTGCTGAGAAGCACATCCCCGAGGCAAGACGTCTTCGTCCTATTTTTGTCCTGTGCGGTATCCTGCTCCTAATCCTCGCAACCACGCTGGGCTATCGCCAGTTGTACCAAGCGTCAGAATATCGAGAACTCGAACGCAAACAAGCCCATCGACGAATTCTTCGCCCGGGGCCCAGAGGGGATGTGTTGGATCGTGACGGGCGACTGCTCATCGGTAACCGAGCACACTACTCAGCGGTGATCAAGCTCGAGATTCTACGTAAAGAAATCCAGTTGGAGAAAATCAAACTTGTTCGCAAGGCACGTCAATTAAAGCAGTTACTCCTAGAACAAACCCCCTTGCCCTTTGAGACAGCGATGGCGATTGCCCGAAATCCCGGTTTCGGTTTACCAAACCGACGCCAAATTCATCTTTACGGAGAGGCGGAGAGCCAAAACCGAGTGAAGATCCATTGGCAAGGAAAGCGCCTGACTGTAAATCAAAGTCGGATGGGAAAGTGGTCATCGATCATTTCATCGCATAACCCAAACCTTCGGTCGAAAATCTCAATAGAAGGAGCGAGCGCAGGTGTCACGGTCGATTTAGCAGGACTGTGCAAAATAGGCTTCGAGGCAACATCCCAAGGTGGATTGTCTTGCAACCCGGAGAAATCGTTAAGCATCAGCGGGATTAGTTTGGAATGGGAAGCTCGCCACGCCGTGGTGCAAAAATACCTTCGCCTAATAAATCAGCTCTGTGGGCGACAGGAAAAGTTGTCGATGGGTCAACTAAAGTTGCATTGGAATCGTCGACTAGTTTTGCCGATGGAACTCGCAGGGGATCTAAAACCCGAGGAATACGCGGTTCTCCTCGAAGGTATTCCGGTAGATTCTCCAGTCAAAATAGTGACCGAAGCAGTACGGTACTACCCTTATAATTCTGCGGCATCCCATGTACTTGGTTATGTGGGAAGCGGGTATAAGTCCGACGTCAATGCCATACCGGAAGCTGACCTAGCGACATTCGAGCTAAAAGGCAGAAGAGGAAAAGCAGGGATTGAAGATTTTTTTGATGAAAAGCTTCGTGGTCAGGATGGGGGCGACATATGGAGGGTCGATCCAATGGGTTCGAAATTTCAACAGGTTAAAGAAAAGCAACCTCGCAAAGGAGAATCTCTACGGCTAAGCTTGGATGCCCCACTTCAAGTGGCTACCGAGACAGCTTTAAAAGGAATTATTGGGCGAGTTGCAACCTATCGAACACTACCTGACCAAGATTGGCGTAAAGCAATTCTTCGGCTTACTCGATCCGCAATGAGAGATGCCGGTGAAAAAGAAGAGTCTGCCGAACTCCTGTTGCAAGCCTTTCTTGACGCTCCCGTTCCTCTTGGTGCGGAAGAGTCTTCGACAGTTGCTGGTTTCGAGGGCACGCAAAAAGATGCAGAACGTCTGTTGGGAGTACTCTATTCCCGTGGTGTGTTGGAAAGGCTGAATACCTCTCCCGATCGATATGTCATTGCCCCGCCACCACTCACTCCTGGAGCAGGAGTCATGATCAAGGTAGACACTGGCGAAATACTGGTACTCGCAAGCAAACCTGATTATGACCTCAATAATCTTTCTCCAAGAATTTCCAAAAAGACTTTTCAAGACATACAAAGAAAGCAAGCATGGCTTCCAAGAGCCATTCACCCAGGGTATTCCCCAGCTTCCACCTTCAAGCTCATCACCGCAATCGGCGCATTAAGGGCAGCAAAGCTCACACCGGAAACCATCAGTGACTGCGATGGGCAGTACAAAGGCATGAAATGTCACATCCATCCTGGACGACACGGAGAAATGGATTTCGTTAATGCTATTTCCCAAAGCTGTAATGTCTTCTTCTACCATGCAGGCCAAGATCTTGGGCACGAGCTGCTAATTGACGAAGCCAAGCGCTTCGGAATGCACGAGCAACCCTCAATCGAACTGCCCTCTCTCCCTGATTTCCCCATTGTTCCGGATCCCGAATGGAAAATGAAACGCATCGGCGTAAAATGGACATTGGAAGACACCTTCAATGTCTCTATAGGTCAAGGTGGGCTTCGTCAAAGTCCTCTCCGCATGGCTTGCTTCGCGGCGTCTCTGGCTCGCCGAGAAACTCGCACACGCTCTACCCTACTGCATCAGGAACCTTCAGCCCGCATCGACCACGGCGGAACCCCTATCGGTCTACAATCCGAGCATTACGACGCCCTCGTCGAGGGAATGCACAAGTCCGCCTCCATCGGCACGGCCCGCCGCGTCAAAGTCGCGGGCGTCGCCATCGCAGGCAAGACCGGTACGGGTCAGTGGAGAAACAATAACATGAAGTTGAACGTCGCTTGGTTTATCGGCTTCGCACCAGTGGACAAACCCGAGGTAGCAGTAGCCGTCCTCGTCGAGGGCATTGTGCCCCAAGACAACATTCAAGGAGGTCTTACAGCAACTCCGGTGGCCCAAAAAATGTTCCAAGCATATTTCGACAAGAAAAATAAAAATCTCGCCGAAAGTCGATAGCAATCAACTCAAATCCTTTGACCCCGACGATTTAGGCACAACCAGTACATTCGTTCAATACGACAACCACTCACAAAAGCACAAAAATGGTCGCAACATATTCCACTATGCTCCCATTGGGCACCAAGGCTCCGAAATTCTCTCTGCCAAACGTGCTTATGGGCTCCACCGTAACGCTTGATGACTTTCCGCATGCAAAGGCCTATGTATTAGCCTTCGTCTGTAACCATTGCCCTTTTGTAAAGTTGATAAGAGATCACCTTGCTGATTTCGGTAATTCCTCTCTGAAAAAAGATGTCGTGACCTTAGCCATATCTAGCAACGATGTAGAAAACTACCCCGATGACAGTCCCGCAAAAATGGTGACTGAAGCGAAAGAAGCGGGCTACGCGTTTCCATACCTTTATGATGAATCTCAAGAGATCGCCAAGTCTTATAAAGCGGCGTGTACTCCAGACTTCTTCCTATTCGACTCAAATCAACGCCTCGCCTACCGAGGCCAATACGATGACGCTCGTCCGGGCAACGGGAAACCAGTTACGGGGACGGACTTGCAGTTAGCCCTAGATGCAGTTCTGGCGGGAGAGAAGGTGCTCGAGCCCCATCAACCAAGTATCGGTTGCAATATTAAGTGGAAACAAGGGAATGCTCCCGAATATTTTGGGTAGTCTACAATAATGTGGACAGAGAATGGCTGGCTATTTGGAAGTCATTACGTAAACCCCATCCCAATCATCACCAGGCGGGTTGTCCTTCATTACCTGGCAACGGTCTATGAGAATCATGGAGGGATTGTCCTTAACGCCAGGGCTGACACCTGGTTTGTTTGGCTCAAAGCCTTTGGCCTTCTCAAACATCTTAAGGGCTCCTTTCCAGTCTTGTAGCAAATACTTGTCGATGCCCTGCTGAAAACAATCGAGACAATCTTGAGTCTCTTGGGTAAGATCGTTTTTAAAACCAGTCGGTTCATACATAGAGACGGGCTGTGAACGACCTTTGACAACTATCTTATCAAGATAACGGTAGGCAATGTCATCCTTAGTCGGCATCGCGGCATCTCTGGTTTCCTCGGTAATCATGATATAGGCGCCATAGGCCTTGGCTCCGCTTTCACAACGTGCCGCCAAGTTCACCATATCTCCCATCATGGTGTAGTTAAAGCGGTCGAGTGCTCCCATATTGCCGACGGTAGCGGTACCGGTATTACAACCGATTCTTGTCTGCATCTTGGATACAAGCTCATGGCAAGCACCCCACTTCTCTGCCTCATTGGCCCATTTGTCTCGCAACTCAAGTTGTCGAGCCTGCATCAACAATGCAGTCTTAACCGATTGGTAAGCATGATCATCCATTGGTATGGGAGCGCCGTACATGCCAACAATAGCGTCGCCGATATACTTGTCCAAGGTCCCACGCTCCTCTTGCAATATGTTGGTCATGGCAGTGAGGTATTCGTTCATGAGATCCACGAGTCCCGTCGGAGTAAGTAACTCTGAAAAACTGGAGAAAGCCTGCACGTCGGAGAAAAAAGCAGTGATCTTGGTCTCTTGACCACCGAGAGAAGGTTCCTCTCCCGACTCGACCATCTGATCCACCAGGTCCTGCGAAACATAGCTACCAAACATGCCCTTGAGCCGACCTTTGGCTTTCTGCTCGAGAACCAGCATTACTCCGAGTCCGACAAAAGTCGTGCTCAGACCGGCGCAAGTCGGGGCAACTACCGGCCAAAGAACATGTGTCTCGGAAAACATGAAAAAAGCCATAAACACATAGCCAACTTGAAGGAACAAGCCACCGACCTGCACTAGACTGGCCTTGGGTCCACTATACACAGAGATAAAAGCCATCGCCAGACAAAATCCAAGAGTGGCCAAATGATCTACCCATTCCGGCAATCGTTTTAGATACAGACCGCTCGTAAGGGTTTTAACTAAGTTTCCATGTACGCTCACTTTCGGCACGTCAACAGAATCGAAAGGCGTTGGAGCCAAGTCCTGAAAGGTCTTTTCCTCCGGACCGATGAACACAATAGCATTGTTGAATTTTGTGAAAAAGGCATTCAATAGTTCAAGCTCCTCGAGCACTTTTTTACGCTCTCCCTCATTGCTCACGAGAGCAGCCTTGATCTCTTCCATTTTGGCCAAAGCCTGTGGATGCTCCGGATTCTCTTTCAAAACGGACTCAATTTTAGGGATGAACTCATCTTGAATTTTGGCGAGCATTCCATCGATGTTCACCAAGTCGCTTGTACGTTGGGAAAGATAGCGATCGAAATCGAGGACATCCTTCATCCCGCACATCGGGTTGTAAAGAGACTCCAAACCCACGGGCAGGAAATAATACTCGATAGCGACTGTTAGCGCCAATAACTCCTCGAAGCTCGGAGCAGCCTCGGCAGGTGACTCACCAGAAGCAGCCTTCACGAGTTCGCTAGACACAGTAACATGCTCCTCCGCCACACCTATTTCGGAAAGTACTTGAGACAGTTTTTCATCTTCTTCCAGAGCTTTGACATCATTGATACGTGAGATAAAACCGCGTATAATTTCAGGAGCGAGGTCCACATACTCCTTGTACCTCTTGTCACCATAGAACTTGCGAGCCTCACGAAGACCTTCAACCTCGGGAATTCGGGCCGACCATCTGGAAAACCAGTTAACTTCCACAAACTGTTTCTCGTTCATGGGAGCGTTCACTAATTCTTCGCCGTCTCGACTAGCGAGGACAAGACGCTTGCCGTCATTAGAAACATTTACCGCATCGTGATCTAACCCATAGTAAGCAAGTAGAGCCTCAAGTCCGAGAGTGTAATAATTCCGTTCATAGTTAAGAGGCATCTCGTTAGGAAATGATTCGACCAATGACCCATTCCCTTCTTCTCCCGGAAGCTTGGACACAAGCCGTAATCGTCCATCCGATTCAATCAGTTCGGTTTCGAAACCGCCTTGGAGCAACAAGAGATTCTTCTCCTTTTGTGAAAAGTCGCCTTGGACAGCCTCAAGTTTCGTACGGTTCTCCGCCAAACCCTTGGCTGCATCAGTCAGTTTAAGGGTCAAAGATTTCAGTTCTTCAGAAGTCTGCTTGATGGTTGATCGAATCTCAGCCACACGTTTATCGTCGACAACAAATTCGACAGTGCGTTCACCCGTGGCGTTGTTGTCTCCAGTGATGGATTCAGAAAGCTGTGCGGCAAGCTCGGCACGCTCTGCCTCACGAGCTTTCAATTGGGGTCCAACAACTGCTGCAATTGCAGGATTCGCGGCCAAGGTCGTCTGAAAATTGCCAATAATCTCGTCCAGTTCGCTGATTTTGGCTTCTAGCTCAGCTAAAGCAACGGGATCAAGTTGATCTTGCTGAGAAGATTTGGGCGTATCTAGCTTCAATTCCGCCAACTGGGAAATCAATTCGGTTCGCTCCTCATTACGAGCTTTCAATTGCGGTCCAACAACTGCAGCAATTGCAGGATTCGCTTTCAAGGTCGTCTGGAAATTGCCAATAATCTCGTCCAGTTCACTGATTTTGGCTTCTAGCTCAGCTAAAGCAACGGGATCGGGTTGATCTTGC
>CALBIN010000460.1 GCA_937893275.1 uncultured Opitutia bacterium
GATTGGATTTACCATGAACAATACTCGTGGTTGTTCATCTTTCCCCAAGAGGGTGGCGGACTTTGGTATTGGCAGAAAAATCTTGGTTGGCTTTGGACTGCGAGCGAACTGTATCCTTACGTTTATCGCCAAGGCTTTGGATGGCATTATTTCCTCGGGGCTTCCGATGGCAGCGTTTTTCTTTTCAGTTATCTGGATGAGACTTGGATAGACGTGGCTCGGGAAACCGATCGATGAGTTGTCGGTTTTCTAATTGAAGTGCCTTCTTTCCCGTTTTTTTCATTGTAGAGTTAGGGAACATCGAGGCAGGTCGAAACAATGTTCAATCACTGCATAATTCTTGATCGATTCAAGAAAAACATTGTCATTGGCAAGATTGTCCATTCATGATTGTATTTTATTTTAATTTCTCGTGATGACTAGCAGTCTTTTGCACATCCGGCCCCTTATCCTATCCTCTTTATTTGCTCTGGCGAATCTTGTCTTCGTCTCAAGCGAATCATTCGGGCAAGCCGTTGCTGTTCCTGCAGCGGAACCTTCCCGTCCGGGATTTCGGGGTTTTCACTCGAATTTGGGGTTACAGGAAATAGTTGAAGTGGGAGTGCCTTTGCGTAGTGCGGCACCTGCATCACCACCTTCGATACCTTTACTTCCGCCTCCTGCCACCGGAAACTTTCCTCCGCCTCGGGTTTCCCCAAGTGATGGTGCCGCCTCCAGTTCCCCATCATCTTCTACGGGCGAACCTCTGTTGAATGCCTCCTTTTCTGCAGGAACTCGCATGTATTACACAAGTAACGTGTTGCGCACCAAAACGGATACAATGGGATCCGGCGTATATGAATTCAATGCAGGAGCGGGCCTGGGCATTCGGCCCACTAAAATTGGTGATTACATCACTTTGATCCCCAGAATCGATTACATGACTCAATGGGCCCATTACGGGGAAAAAACGGTCAAGGATTTGCTTGGTTATCATTTTAGCATGATCAAGGGTTCGGCGGCCATTGGATTGCCCGACAATTGGAGTTTGGGATTAGGTTTGGAGTACGATTACCTGAGCAGTATTTCCTCGGGAGACAAAATGTTCGATGCGGTGGCACCCACTTTCTCGATCCAGAAGGTCGTGCCCTTTACCGAGAAATCCTTCTTGATGATCGATTCCATGATCAAGTACGCCAATACAACGCGCGTAATTGGCTTTCCCATTCCGGGTGTCTTTGCCGATGATGGAGACAATCTTCAGACTGCGCTTAACGCAACCTACATTCACTCCTTTGGTCCCGACGGAAAACTTTTGTTTATGCCGAATCTTGGGTTTGCTCGTACTGCCTACAAAAAAAACACCCATAAAGGCCGCGTAGATTATCTTTTCACACTTGGTGCCTCGGGTATTTATCAGTTTCGTGAGTGGGTGGGCGTCCAGACCTTCATTAATTATTCAAAAATGTTCACCAACGAGAAGGGTGAAAGTTTGTTGCTTCAATCCTCCAAGTCCCGTGCGTTGGATATCGGTGTCGCCTTAACGGGGAATTACCGCTTCTAGTTTCGAGGATTGCTAGACATGAAGAAGAGCTTGAGCGTGAATTCATATTTTACATTGCCTGGAAATGTTTTTGGTTGGCGCGCCATTCTCTACGGTCCGGCATTTTGGCTAGCGTTGACATTCATTCCTGATAGCGAAGCAAAAAATCTTTTCTTGGTATCCGCAAGTATCGGTGATGGAGCATTAATCAATTCCACCGATGGGGCCAAGGCCGTGGGGCGGGCTTCTTATCTCCCCCAAGGGGCGCGGGTATCGGTGCGACCGAGGAGTGGCTTGGAAACTTTGGCCGCCGGGCGGACCTTGCGTTTTGGTAGCGAGACGATTTTCATGATCGAGGAGAAAGGCATTGTGCTCTATGAAGGATCCTTGCTCTATCGGACCCGAAAGATGGGTGCGTTGCTTAACATAAAGAGCCCCGAGGCTGAAATTTCCTTGGACGGAATGGGAGCCGTCATGCTGGAAGTGGAGCCGAATGGTGGGCTTAAAATCGTAGGTATGTTAGGTCGAGTTCGTGTTACTGACGTTCAGTCCAATCGAGCTACTCAATTGTTGCCCGGCGAATTACTCTTTGTTAAACCTGGTGGGCGTGGGTTTGGCGACCTAGTGTACGTAAACTTGGGGAAAATGACCAAGACCTCTTTTCTGATCGGTGGCTTCGATAATCTTTCATCATTCGAGCGCTCCTTGGCAGTCGTCACCAAAGCTCAGTCCGAATCCATCGCAAAGCGTTTTCGGGCAGTTGTTGGGGATGCGAAGGGAGTCGACACTTTCGAGGTATTGCCGATAGCCCCCGTTCTCCATGAGACTGCCAAGCCCGCCCCCCCGCCGGTCTCGGTTCAGCCTTCTCCCGTTCGACCCAGTTCTTCGAACCCTTTGGAGGACTTTCTGGGACGACCTCCAAGACGACTTTCTCCACGTCCTGATTCACTATTGAAAACTTCTGTCCAGCCCCCTCAAGGGACCGCCCCTCCTGCTCCAGTTCCCACTTCGAAGCACTCGTTGCCGGGGCGTTTGTTCGAGTTGCCTTGAAAGTCTTTTTCCTTGGCAACAGGGGAATGATTGGTTGACTATTGCGAAAACCAATTCCTGCTAATGAACATAACTTGCTTTTTCCCCTCCTTGCTCGCCTCGTCGGGTGGTCACGATTACCTTTACGGTCTCTTCTTCTTGATCATTGCGTTGGTCATTGGAGCAGCGACTAGTCATTTTCTCAAGAAAGTTCCTTTACCGTTCACGGTTCTTCTTTTGCTAATCGGTTTGGGAATGGGAGGACTGAATCGGTATTATATAGATACCACAGGTACTGCTACCGCCGAGCACACCGAAGCCGGACACGCCGAGCATGGTGAACCCGGACATGCAGATCACGCTGCCGGAGCGCACGAGGAGCATGACGCTGAAGCAGGACATGAAGAGCACGCTGCAGGAGCTCACGACGATGGCTTGTGGCACAAAATAGTACACACCTTGAGTGCGGCGATCACTTGGGGCGGGAGTATGGATGGGCATCTCATTCTGTACGTATTCCTTCCCATCCTCATTTTCGAGGCCGGATTCGCCTTGGACGTCCACACTTTCAAAAAGTCTGTGGGCAACGCCCTGTACATGGCCGGACCGGGTATCGTTACGGCAACACTTATGACGGGATTGTGCTTCTGGGGGATGGTACAATTCTTTGGTGGGGAAGGGGGTGTGCTGTCGCAATGGCATGTGGACACCCCGAGCGCGATGTCCTTTGTGTGGTTGGCTTCTATGTTATTGGGTGCAGTTGCGAGCGCCACCGACCCAGTGGCTGTAGTAGCCTTACTTAAGGAACTCGGTGCTAGCAAAAAGCTGGGAACATTGATCGAGGGCGAGTCGCTCCTTAACGATGGTACCGCGATTGTTGCCTTTATGCTTCTTATCGGTCTCGTAACCGGTGCTCAAATTTTCACTGGACTGGGAGACTTTGTTGTAGACGCTACCTTGGGATTTGGTTCAATTGGAGGTGCGGGCGCCCTAGTGGGAGTGCTTATTGGCATCGTTTGTATACTTTGGTTGCGCAAGGTCTTCAACGATGCGATGATTGAGATTACGTTGGTGCTAGTCACGTCCTATGCCGTTTTCTTCATCTGCGAGCATTTCTTTCATGTTTCCGGAGTTTTGGGGTTGGTTGCCTTGGGCATCCTCATGGCGGGTGTTGGGGCCAAGCGCATAAGCCCCGAGGTGGCTCACTTCATGCACGAGTTCTGGGAACTGGCGGCCTATCTGTCGAACATCATCATCTTTATCGTGGTCGGCGTAATTATTGCCCAAAATATCAATCCTACGGGAATGGACTACGTTATCCTCTGCCTCATTTACTTGGCTATTCATTTGACGAGGGCAATAAACATTGGGATGTTCTACCCATTTATGAAAAGGACGGGCTACGGTCTGCCTGGGAAGGACGCGGTTGTCGTCTGGTGGGGTGGACTTCGCGGAGCGATTGGTTTGGCTTTGGCTCTTGTGGTGTATTCCGAAAGTTTTCGCTACGAATTCAAGCTCGGATCTGGAGGAGAGGGCTACAATGAGGCTACGACCTCGGTATTCATCGGAACTAAAGTGGCTGCCGATCATGACGGGAAATTTTTTGAAGCGGCTAAGTCTAATTTATTTAAGACAAGCTCTCAGTCACATGCACAGGCGACGATTAGTCACGGCAAGATAACGGGCATTTCTCAGGACGAACATACCGCCGAACATGGATTGGGGTCAAAGACCTCCGCCGAAGCCATGAAATTGCGCGATGAGCTAGCCTCCGGTGAAAAAGTAGTAATAATTGTGGGCGAAGGCTCAGGCGCGGTGGCCACGGCCTCCTTGGTAGGTATCAGTTCCCGAGTTAGGGACCAATTTCTTTTTTATATTTCCGGGGTAGTGTTGCTTACCTTGCTGGTCAACGCGACCACCGTTAAGCCATTGGTAAATGGGTTGGGATTGACCAAGTTACCTGCGGTTAAAAAGCTAATGTTTTCCAACGCCTCGGGCAACGTAGCCAAGGGTTGCGAGCAGGAAATGAATCTCCTTAAGGACGACCGCTTTCTCGGCGGCGCCAACTGGGGTGAGGTGCGCAAGTATTTGCCCGAGCCCGTGGCCTACCCGTTGACGGCAGACGAGGTGGCGGGGATGGATACCTTGGCGGAAACCAGACGCCGCCTGCTCCAGAAGGAAAGCAGCAGTTACTGGTCGCAGTTTCGCGAAGGTCTCTTGAGTGCCCAAGGGGTGGCTTTGCTCGACAACAACTTGAGCGAATTTCTGGACTTGGAGGGGAAGGTGCCCCTGACTCAGCGCGAATACCTGGACAAGGTGTGCGGCATACCCAAGCTACTCGAAGCCTTGAAGAACGTTCCTGTCTTGAAGGGTATGTTTGTCGATCGCCTGACCATTAGCTATGATTCCGCTAAGGCCTTTGTCGTTGCTCAGCAGGACGTGGCCAAAATGGTGGACGGTTTTGCCTCCGATCTAGACGAAAGTGGAGATCCCAAGCAGGTGACCGAGACTGCAAATCTACTCAAGAACGAGATTCGGGAAAACCGCTTGCATGGCCTCAATTTCCTCAAGGAAATGCATGAGGCTTATCCGGAGGTCACAGTGGGGATAGAAACCAAGGATGCCATCCGTTCCGTTCTTAACCACGAGCGCAATACGATCAAGAAACTCCGCAAGGCGGGTTCTCTTGAAGGTGACGAATCCGATCGATTGCTCCTAGACGTAGAGGAGCGAATGAAGGACGTAATGGAGAGCTCCCTTGAGTTGCGTATGCCTTCCCCAGAGGAGGTTTTACGCGAGGTAACTTGGTTGAAGGGGTTGCCCGATTCAGTCATTTCCCAGATTATCGGTCTTTCCGAGCAGCGCTCGTACGCCTCAGGCCAACGAATCATGGAGCAGGGCGGCGCCGGAGACGGTATGATCGTTATTACCGGAGGAAGTGTCAACGTGTCGATTGGTGATCTCGTGGTCGATATCATGGGCCGTGGAGCCGTTATCGGTGAAATGGCTGTCTTGGCCGGGGTGCCGCGTACCGCCAACGTAGTGGCCGACACCTCAGTGACGGCCATCTGGTTGACTACTGAGTCAATGCAGAAAGCAATGACCGAATCGGGCGAACTATCGAACAGTCTTTGGAAAACCGCATCGATTCGTTTTGCCGAAAACCTACTTGGCAATCGAGAGCCTTATCGCAGTTGGAGCCAAATCGAGCTTCGACGTTGGCTGAACTCGGGGAGTGTTCTTTCGCCAAATGACGGCGAAACTCTCAACCTATATGGTAAGACTTCCGTTCTCGTTGCCGGTCAGGCGACTGCTGCTGCCGGCGGTGACCCTGTTGCCGCTCCCGCCGTACTCGAATTAGCCGAGGCTCGCTTTACCACCGGAGCCAAAGTGTTTGTACGGGAGGCTTGATCTGACCAAAGTGGCGGAGAGGGCGGGATTCGAACCCGCGGTACCTTGCGGTACACAGCATTTCCAATGCTGCACGATCGGCCACTCTGTCACCTCTCCTAAAGTGTTTTCAGGCTGGTCGAATAAGCATGTTTCGCATGAGCGTCTAGTCAACGCCTAAAGGAAAATCAGCCCCATTGAATTAGGTTCCTTTTTTCTAGGATTCGGATTGCTAATTCTTTCTTTTGAGGTTTGCCGGTTGGGAACGATGTCGATAACAAGAATATTAACCATCATTTTTTATGTCTACCGAGGAAATTGCTTACGATAGTAAGGTTGAGGGGGAAATTATCGTCACCCGAGCCGATGCAGTAGTGAACTGGATACGCCAGCACTCAGTTTGGCCTATGCCCATGGGATTAGCCTGCTGTGCGATTGAGCTTATGGCTACTGCTGCTTCCAAGTTCGATATTTCACGTTTTGGCATGGAGGTCATGAGGTTTTCTCCACGACAGGCTGACTGTATGATCGTTGCGGGCACGGTAACCTACAAAATGGCTGAAGTCGTTCGCCGGATTTACGACCAAATGGGCGACCCCAAATGGGTGGTCGCTATGGGGGCTTGCGCTTCTACGGGTGGCATGTATCGCTCCTATGCCGTGCTGCAGGGAGTAGACAACATTGTTCCAGTCGACGTGTACGTTAGCGGATGTCCTCCTCGTCCGGAGGCTTTGCTTGATGCCATGATCAAGCTCCAAGACAAAATCGGACGCGAGCCTTCCGTTAGAAACCTGCGTAATACGCAAGAGACCGTTTCGGTCGCTTGAGCTGTTGCCTTATGGACGAGGAATTGGCCAAGGGGCTTATGGAACGCTACGTTTTCCTTTCTTCACGCGACTCGGTGGATTGCTTGTCTTATTTTTGTCCGCCGGAGAACTTGGTGGAACTGGCTTCGGCACTCCGCGATCGTGAGGGTTTTGAAATGTTGGTGGATCTAACGGCCCTTGACTGGGGTCAGGAAAACTCACCACGTTTCACCACGCTTTATCATTTCTATTCCTTGGCTCTCAAAACCTACCTCCGCATCGCTTGCGATTGCCCTAGCGTAGACGAGCCCGAGGTGCCCAGCTTGGCTGCCGTTTATCCTGCCGCGGATTGGCACGAACGTGAAGTTTTCGACATGTTCGGCATAATCTTTGCAGGGCATCCCAATTTGAAGCGCATTCTAATGTGGGACGAGTATCCCTACCATCCCTTGCGCAAAGAATTCCCCCTTGCCGGGATCGAGACTCCTCTGCCCGCACCCGACGTAGCGGAGGTAACGAAAGCTTCCGTGGAACCTGCTCCCATGATGGGGGGCCCCTTTGTTTCACCTGCCGGAGGCAACGTGAGCGAGGCCGAGCCGCGAGCCAAGGATGAAAGTTGGACCGAAGAGGTCGAGAAAACGCTATGAGTTCCACGACCGTTACAAAGGAAGTGAGCGTAGGCGACGTTGCCGCGCGTGGCGCCGACCTTGCCCAAGGTTCCGACGGAGAACGCATGGCCTTGAACGTGGGCCCCTCACATCCCACTACCCACGGTGTGCTCCGGCTCATTATGGAATTGGACGGCGATCTCATCGCCAAGTGTGAACCCGTACTCGGATACTTGCATCGCGGCGACGAGAAGATCGCCGAGAACATGACCTACAACCAGTTCGTCCCTTATACGGATCGACTGGACTACATTGCGCCTCTTGCCAACAACGTCGCCTATGTTTTGGCCGTCGAGAAATTGACCGATATTGAGATTCCCGAGCGTTGCCAAGCGATACGCGTGCTCGTGTGCGAACTGGCTCGTATCTCCAGTCACCTACTCGGCATGGGTGTCTTCGGCATGGACGCTGGTGCGTGGACGCCCTTCATGTACACCTTTACGGAGCGTGAAAAGCTTTACACTTTGTTCGAGGAGTTGACGGGAGCCCGATTCACTACCAGTTACACTCGAATCGGGGGAGTTTCTCGAGACGTGCCCGATGGCTGGCTAAGCCGCGTGATCAAGTTTTGCGACGAACTACCCAAGGCGATCGACGAGGTGGAAAAGCTTCTTACCCGAAACCGAATATTTCTTGATCGCACGGAGGATATTGGAGTCATCAGCAAGGAGAACGCTCTTGCTTGGGGCATCACGGGACCGAACTTGCGAGCTTCGGGAGTGGACCTGGATTTGCGCAAGGACAAACCATACTGCGGTTACGAGCAGTATGATTTCGACGTTCCCATTGGCGTTAAAGGTGACTGCTACGACCGATATCTCGTGCGCATAGAGGAAATTCGTCAGAGCATTCGCATTGTCAGGCAAGTCATCGACAATTTCCCCGGCGGTTCATGGTATGCCGAAGACGCCAAGAAGATTTTCGCCCCCCCTAAGGAAAAAATCCTCACGAGCATGGAGGAGTTGATTCAGAATTTCATGATCGTAACGGAAGGTCCTCAGGTTCCTCCCGGAGAGGTTTACTTCGAAGCTGAAAACCCGAAAGGCATACTTGGATTTTACGTATACTCGAAGGGTGGGGGAGTTCCCTACCGCCTCAAGATTAGGGCTCCCAGCTTTTGCAACTTAAGTATTCTTGAGGAAATGGCTCCCGGCCATATGCTCTCAGATATCACCGTAATTCTGGGCAGCCTCGATTTCGTGATGGGCGAGTGCGACCGCTAGTTTCATAGCGAGAATTTTCATGGAACTTAGCAAAGAAACTTTAACCAAGATCGATGAGGTCGTCGCTCGTTATCCGGAAAAGCGAAGCGCCACCCTCATGGTCATCCACTTGATACAGGATGAGAAAGGCTGCATCTCCGATGAAGCGGTGGAGTGGATTGCCGAGAGGTTGGAGGTGGAACCAGTGAACATTTACGAGGTCGTTACTTTTTATCCCATGATTCGTCGGGAGCCCTGGGGGAAGACCCACGTCCGCGTATGCCGAACCCTCCCTTGCGCCTTGCGAGGTTCCTACAAAACTTGTCGCACACTGGAGGAAAAACTCGGAGTCAAGGAAGGGCATGTTTCCGAAGACGGAGATTTTTCCATCGAATTCATGGAATGCCTTGCCGATTGCGGTAAAGGTCCCGTGGTGATCGTTGATGAAAAGACTTATGAGGATGTTCAGGGCGAAGCCGCTGAGAAATTTGCCGAGCACGTGAAAAATGGC
>CALBIN010000461.1 GCA_937893275.1 uncultured Opitutia bacterium
CATAGGCACGCTCGGCGGCCTCGGTCAGGGTAGCTCCACGGCCAACTGCTCCGAGCACTCTTCCTCCTGCCGAGACGATGTCGCCAGTTTCGTTTTGCTTGGTGCCGGCGTGGATGAGGTCGGTGTTTTCCGGCAGTGTGAACGGAATTGTAATGATTTCACCTTTCGGATAGGACTCGGGATAACCCTTCGAGGCCACGACCACGATCATGGACGATTCATTCTTGAATTTTAGGTTTCTGGGTAAGTCTTCGCCCTTGGCGGACGCGAGTAAGACCGGCACCAAATCCTCGTCGAGAAGAGGAAGAATGACTTGAGTCTCGGGATCTCCGAAGCGTACGTTGAATTCCAGCACCTTTGGTCCATCCTGCGTTAGCATGAGACCAACGTAGAGGGTGCCTCGAAAGTCGATGCCGTCTGCCTTGAGACCAGCGAGAGTGGGTTGCACGATGTTTGTTTCGTAATCAGCCAGCATTTCTGGCGTGACGAGGGGGGTGGGGGCATAAGCTCCCATACCGCCGGTGTTAAGACCTGTATCGCCCTCGCCGGCCTTTTTGTGATCCTGGCTCATCGGTAGCGTTACGTAACTATCGCCCGAGCAAATGAGGTGCAGGGAGGTTTCCTCTCCCTCGAGAAATTCCTCGATGACCACTTTCTTGCCGCTTTCGCCAAAGGCTTCGCCCGAAAGCATTTCCCGCACATTGCGTTCTGCTTCCTCAATGGTTTCGCAAATGACAACGCCTTTTCCTGCAGCCAAGCCACTCGCCTTAACCACCAAGGGCACTGTCGATCCACCGAGGAAGTCTAGTGCATCCTCCACTTCGGAAAAAGCGCCATAGGCTGCCGTCGGGATATTATGCCGAGCGAGAAAATCTTTCGTGAAGGCCTTGCTCCCCTCCAGTTCGGCTCCTGCCTTGTTGGGCCCGTAGGCAATAATCCCCTTTTCGTTCAAGGCATCCACAGCCCCATTGCACAGAGGAACCTCGGGACCCACTACCACGAAGTCCACATTTTCTTCCGTCGCCAATCGTACGATGGATTCGTTGTCCTCGACGTCGATTGGAAAAGCCGCGAATTCCTTCGACATGCCCCCGTTCCCAGGTGCCACGATGACTTCCTTGGCGAGTGGACTTGCCGCGCAAACCTTTGCCAGCATGTGTTCGCGGCCTCCCGATCCAAGAATAAGAATCTTCAATTGTTCGTTCTCCATAGCAGACGGCTTTTCCGACAAAACAG
>CALBIN010000462.1 GCA_937893275.1 uncultured Opitutia bacterium
CCCCAGACCAGCGTAAGCTCAGGCAAATACGGAAAAACCCCAAGGGAAAGAAGCAAGCACAAGGCAAAGCATCCCAAAGCTCCTTCCAATGTCTTTTCTCCGATTCGTCTACGCCCAATAGCCTTGCCAACAAGAGCGGCAGCGGCATCTCCTAGGATAAACAAAGTAAGGCCTAGAAAGGCAGATGCAGCAGCAACCTTTCCTCCAATTGCGATAAGACTGCAAAAGAAAGAACCGCCTATAACATATGTGGCTCCTGTCAATTTCGTCGATTCCGCCGAACGAAGCATGGAGCCAAAGCAATGATTGAAAATCCTACTAAACGAAGAGCTTCGGAAACGAAGGGCTTCGATCGAAAGAGAAACAACCAACAAGAAGCCGAGAACCAACGAAATCAACCAAGGTTGGGCATGAAGAATTCCAGGGCCATAAAAAATGGCCGCAGGCAAAACCAATGCCAAGCCATGCAACAGTTTACGGAAGATTTCCTCGGAAGTTAAACACACGAGCAAAACGTCATTGAATTGACGAGGGGATCGACAGGCTAGATATCGAGTGTGGCTTGCCCATCTGGTTCGGGCTTGTTCGGACGACCTCGTCTTTTGGACTCCCCGGCATCCTTCGCATCAGGCAACCGATTGGCGGGCGAAGCGTCTGCGGGTTTGGTTTCCCGCTTCGCCTGAACCGTCTTGTGCGGCGGTTCCTCTTTGGCAGTTGGCGGGGATTCCTTGATTGCAGTCTTAGGCGGAGATGAGGAGTCGTCTTCGGAACCATCAGTTTTCGGAGAATTCACAACCCGGTCGACCTTGTGCGCGGTGAGCGTCGTGCCCTTGACCGAACGCCCTTGAAGGTCGAGCCAACTGAAGTCGAACTCGATAGTCATCTCTTTTATCCGTTTCAAAGTCGGGTCGAGATGAACCAGCACCTTGCTGTTGCTATCAGGTGTCTGGTGCACGGCAAAGAAGAACACTCGAGATTTGGAATGCAGTTTGAACAAATTGTACTCCTTCTCGCGAGTGACTCCACCGACTTGAAATTTCTTTGCGTAAAGTCGACCACTTGCGCCATCTCGATAGACCATGTTGTAGGTGGTTTTTTCTCCTCTTCGGAAAATGGCTACGCGCAAGGGCGATTTACCGACAAACATCTTGTCCGCGATCTTCATCACTTTCATGACGCCGTCTTTGCCGATAACGACAATGTCATCCATGGTCGAGCATTTTTCAATCACTTCCTCCTTCTTGAGACTGTAACCGGCGAATCCATCCTTTCGGTTCAAGTAGAGAGTCTCGTTGGCAACCACTACATTGGAAGCGACGATACGATCAAACGCGACAAGTTCTCCATCTTCGCCTCGAGAAATTTCCGTACACCGTTCCCGCCCTTTTCCATATTTCTTCTTCAGTTCCCTAAAGTACCGAATGGCGTATTTGGTGATTTGGGCGAGATTCTTCTCGACCTCCTCGATATCGTCCTCAAAGCCCTTGATTTGTTCGTCTGCCCTAAACGCATCGTACTTGGAGATACGCTTGATGCGTATTTCGAGGAGACGAATGATGTCATCTTGCGTGATCTCACGATGAAAGAGTTTCTTGTAAGGCTTCAACCCCTTGTCTACGGCGGAAAGGACGCCTTCCCACGTTTCTTCCTTCTCAATGTCCCGGTAAATGCGCTTTTCGATGAATATTTTCTCAAGGGATGCGAAGTGCCACTTTTCCTGAAGTTCGGCCAATCGGATCTCGAGTTCTTGACGCAAGAGGTCGCGAGCCCGTTCGGCGGCAGTAACCAGCAACTCGTTTACGGAGAGGAATTGCGGATGATGGTCGTGAATGACACACGCATTGGGAGCAATGCTGACTTCGCAATCGGTAAAAGCATAAAGTGCAGGCAAAGCTTCCTCTGCACCGACGGTAGAGGGGAGATAAACCAGAATCTCCACGACATCAGCGGTGTTGTCTTCGACCTTGGACACTTTTATCTTTCCCTTATCGTTGGCGGAAAGGATGGAGTCAATTAAGCTGGTGGTCGTGGTGCCAAATGGAATCTCGGTAATTTTTAACAAATGTTTCTTAACTGTTTCCAAGCAAGCTCGCACTCGAAGCCTGCCACCTCTGGCACCGCCATTATAATCCGTGCAATCCGCGATTCCACCCTGAGCGAAGTCGGGCAGAAGAGAAATGGGATTCTGGCGCAGAGCGTCTATCAGAGCGTCGAGAATCTCATTGAAGTTGTGTGGCAGAATCTTGGTAGAGAGTCCAACGGCGATTCCTTCGGCCCCTTGGGCGAGAAGTAGCGGAAATTTTACGGGAAAAGCCACGGGCTCCTTGTTTCGCCCATCATAGGAAGCCGACCATTCAGTTACTTTGGGGCTAAAGATAACATCTAGAGCGAAGGGAGTCAGACGGGCCTCTATGTAACGGGCAGCTGCCGCGGAATCCCCCGTCAAAACATTACCCCAGTTGCCCTGCGTATCGATAAGGAGTTCCTTTTGCCCGATTTGCACCATGGCATCGCCAATGGAAGCATCGCCGTGCGGGTGATACTTCATGGTGTTTCCAATAACGTTGGCCACCTTGTTGTAGCGACCATCCTCCATTTCCCGCATGGAGTGAAGGATTCGGCGTTGAACGGGTTTCAACCCATCATCAGCATGCGGTACGGCACGTTCGAGAATGACATAGGAAGCGTAGTCGAGAAACCAATCGCCATACATGTCATCAATGTAAATACCATCATCGGCCCGACCGTTCCCATTGGTACCGTTGCCGTTGAGCAGGGCTTCCGGATCAAACTTTCCACCGTCCTGAACAGTCAATTCGACCGATTCTTCTTCGGATGCCTCGTCACCGTCTTCTCCGGAGGCAGTTGGAGCTTCTCCGGAGTCACCCTCGACTGCCTCCTCAACAGAAGAATCCTCCGTCTTCGGATCTTCCTTCTTTTCGCCTTCCTCGTCTTGATTCGACATGAACTTAAATACTGTTGAACCGCTGTATGCTAGGCCGCCTGACTGGCTGAAGCATCGGCATCGTCCGATGATTTGGGTATGGGTTCTGCCTCAGCGTCCTCCTCCTCGGCGACAATGTCGTGCTCGAAACGAAGGTTCCGGATGATGTACTGTTGTCGTTCGGGGGTATTTTTGCCCATGAAAAACTTGAGCATTCCCTTTATTGATTCGTGCGCATCAAGACGGATGGGATCCAATCTCATGCCCTCGCCAATGAAATGCTTGAATTCGTTTGGAGAAATTTCACCCAGTCCCTTGAATCGAGTGATTTCGGGATTCCGACCCAATTGTTTGATCGCTACCTCGCGCTCGACCTCGTCGTAACAATATAGAGTGGTCTTTTTGTTCCGAACTCGAAAGAGCGGGGTCTGAAGAACGAACAAGTGCCCCTCGCGAATCAACTCGGGAAAGAATTGAAGAAAGAAAGTAATGAGAAGCAACCTGATGTGCATGCCGTCAACATCCGCATCCGTCGCAATCACAACTTTGTTGTAGCGAAGGTTCTCGAGATCCTCCTCGATACCTAGAGCAGCTTGGACGAGATTGAACTCCTCGTTCTCGTAGACCACCTTTCGGGTGAGTCCAAATGAATTCAGGGGTTTCCCCTTCAAACTGAATACCGCCTGTGTGGTTACGTCGCGAGCCTTGGTTATGGAACCGCTGGCGGAATCGCCCTCAGTAATGAAGAGAGTCGAATCAAAGCGTTTCTTATCCTTGGTGTTCAAATGGTTTCGGCAATCTCGCAACTTACGGTTATGGACCTTGCTTTTCTTGGAACGTTCGCGGGCCAACTTCTGAATACCCTTAAGTTCCTTACGCTCATGCTCACTGCGATTAATCTTCTCCTGCAGGGCATCGGCAGTTTCGGGATTCTTGTGCAGGTAGTTGTCGAGCTTTTGCTTGAGAAAGTTTCCGATGAAAAGCCGAACGCTCTCCCCTTCCGGAGCAACGGTTAGAGATCCCAGTTTCGTTTTGGTCTGAGATTCGAAAACGGGTTCTTCCACCTTGATACTTACGGCTGCTACGATACCGCCACGAATATCTCCGGGTTCGTAACTTTTCTTGGTGAACTCTCGAATAGTCTTAACGACAGCCTCCCGAAAAGCCGCCTGATGGGTACCTCCCTGAGTCGTGTGCTGACCGTTTACAAAGGAAAAATAATCCTCGCCGTATTGGTCAAGATGCGTAAAGGCGACCTCGATGTCATGCCCTTCCAAGTGGACGATGGGGTAAAGAGGTTCCTCTGAAAGGTTTTCCTGTAACAAATCCTTCAAGCCATCCTTAGAGCGAAAACGCTTACCATTGTACTTAATGGTGAGGCCTTTGTTGAGGTAAGAGTAGTATCGAATCATCCGCTCGGCATACTCATTGCGGAAACGGAACTTCTTGAACATTTCGGAATCGGGGGTAAAGCAGATGCTCGTTCCATTTCCCTCCTCCGTCTTCTTGTTCTTACGATCCTCGGACACCGCCTCCCCGCGAACGAATGTGATGCAGCGAGTATCACCTTCTCGAAAGGCTTGGATATCAAAACTCGAGGAAAGAGCGTTCACGGCCTTGATTCCAACGCCATTCAATCCAACGGATTTCTTAAAGGCCTTGGAATCGTATTTGGCGCCCGTGTTTATCTTAGAAGCGCAAACCATCAGCTTTTCGAGCGGGATACCGCGTCCGTAATCCCGCACGATCACCGTTTGGCCGTCACACTCGACATCGATCGTCTTGCCAAAACCCATGACAAACTCGTCGACGGAATTGTCGAGCACCTCCTTGAGCAATACGTAGATGCCGTCGTCATCGGACGAACCATCTCCAAGTTTCCCGATGTACATACCGGGGCGCATCCGGATATGATCCTTCCAATCGAGCGACTTAACGCTGTCCGCCGTGTAATTATGATCAACCATTTCCACCACCGGTCACAAGACCTCCCACGGGTTCAGATTCTATGGAGGGGTTCTTTCCACTTGTCCACGAGAAAAAGAGTTTTTGCAGAATAATTCTTGAAAAACTCTCTTGCCAGAAGCAATTCCCGGGCTTGTTCTAGAGTGATGCTAGCCAGTTTCACCATGGCGTTCGGACAGTTGAATGACTCCCGTTTCCTCAAACCACTGCTTTATTCGCTTGGATTGTCAGTGCTTCTAGCACTGATTGCTTTCCCTTTAGGCTATCTCGGTTTCGAATGGTTAAACCAAGCTTTTCTAGCATGGTTGGAAGGGGGCGACAGTTGGTGGATGAGCACTATCGAATGGGGCCTGAGAGTTCTGGGAATTCTCATAATACTCGTCATTTTCGTCTTTGCATTTGGCACCATTCAGACCGCTTTCCTCGGGCTATTTCTTGACGATGTAGTTACTGCTGCCCGAGATAAAAACCACCCTACCGTTCAACTAGACGCGCCCCCACCCTTATCCAAGTCAAGTTGGGCGTCTGCCCAATTCCTGACTCTTTCGCTTTCAGTAAACGCTCTCATCCTTCCCATCGTTCTGATCGGATGGTTTCTACCCCCACTCGGACTGATCGTCCAATTGATCGCCAACGGTTATCTATTCGGAAAGGAGTACGAGGACATCATCGCCGTTCGCTTCCAAACTGAATCCCGGCTAGATCCTCTCAAGCGAACTATATTCGGTACCGCTGCTGCCGCGCTTTATCTTGTTCCCGTTCTGAATTTTGTTGCTCCCGTAATATCGGCAGCTGCTTTCACAAACTACATCGCTTCTCGAAATGAGTGAAGAGGTAACTTCGCGCATTATCCACAGCTTGCCTGAGATCGTCCCCCAGAGCGAGCCTTGCTGAAATAGCCGAAGCCAACCTGCAGCCCGTCCCACGAACGGAAGCTATGGGCAACCGTGCTTGGCGAAACTCTTGTCCCTGCAGTTCTCCCTTTTTCAGCAAATAATCCACGCATTCGCTACCCTCAAGGTGTCCGCCTTTAACCAGTACGGCGGCAGGACCAAGACCAACAATCGCACTGGCGAGGGCGTGCAGATCATACTTCGAGAGGCAGCAAAGCCCCGTCAGGCTGCAAGCCTCGGGTATGTTCGGTGTGACAAGGGTGGACAAAGGGAAAAGGCTACGACTTCTTTTCGAAACGCTTGATTCGTCCGCCAAGTGTCCTCCCGAAGTGGATTTAAGGAGCGGATCCAGAACGATGTTGGGACAATTCTTTTGTTGCAGGAATTCGGTCAATATCTCGACGATGGATTCGTTAGGCAACATCCCGATTTTCACGGCAGACACATGGCCGCCCGAATGATCCCAAGCGGCTTCCAACTGATCCTTGAAAACGGAAGAGGCAACTGCCTGGGAAGACAGAAACTTCTGGTCGGTCTGGGCGGTAACTGCAGTAACCGCAAGCAAGGGCTGGCATCCCATAGTTCGAACTACTTCCAAGTCGGCCGAAAGCCCGGCCCCACAGGAACTGTCGGAACCGGCGACAATCAAGACGGTTGACATCAAAAGATCTCAATAACGAGGCATATCCGGATCCACCTCTTCGGACCATAGATCTATACCACCGACCAAGTTTTCGACCTTTGCAATGCCGTAGCTTTGACGAAGGATGTCACAAGCCATCATACTGCGAACTCCTGCCTTGCAGTAAATCACGACGGTTTCATCGGATGACAACTCGGGAGGAAGGTTCACGGGTGGGGGTTGGCGCAAATGACTTAGAGGAAAAGAAACTGCACCTTCGATCCGACAGATGTCCAACTCCCAAGGCTCTCTCACATCGAGAAGAAGGGGAGACGCTTCACTGGCGAGACGGGTACGCAACTCATCAGGAAAAACCTGCCGAATTTCATCGTCGGCAGATGCCTGCGACACTTCGCAGGAGAAATTGATTTCCTTTAGCTCACCAACCATTTGATTGGCCGGATTGAGAGTGAAATTCACGAGATTGCTTCGCAGGGTAAGGGCATCAAAGAGCAAGAGCTTGCCGGACAGAACCTCGCCAACTCCGGAAAGAATCTTAATCGCTTCCAATGCCTGAAGACTACCAATAATGCCCGGAAGCACTCCCATAACACCGATTTCCGAACAATTTGGGACATCCTTGGGATTCGGGCTCTTAGGAAACAAGCAACGGTAGGTAGGTCCACCTTTGTAGTTGAAAACACTGACTTGGCCTTCGAACTTAAAAATGGAGCCAAAGCAGAGTGGTTTTCCAAACTTTACGCAGGCGTCGTTAACCAAGTAGCGGGTGGGAAAGTTATCAGTACCGTCGAGCACCAAGTCGTAGTCGGAAAGAAGACGTTCCGCATTTTCTGGGGAAAAGCGCTCGACATGAGGCTGAAGAACAACATGGGGATTTAGATCGGACAAACGCTCGATCGCGCTCTCGGCCTTTGGTCGATCAAGTTGAGAGTAACCGAAAAGTACTTGCCGTTGCAGGTTGGAAACCTCGACGCGATCAAAATCACAAATGCCAATACGACCTACGCCGGCGGCGGCGAGGTACTGTAGGGCCGGACAACCGAGACCTCCGGCTCCTACAACAAGAACGGAACTCGCCTTCAGGCGCTCCTGTCCCTCCGTGCCCATTTCGGGAAGAGATACGTGCCGTTGATAATGGCAAAGTTCTTCAGGGCTTAGCATAGCGCAAGCTCAGACGACTAGTTCGAGAGGTTGATCGTCAAGTGTCGCACCAGCTTCACGATCGTTAGCCGAGTGGCAATCATAGGAAGCGTCCCAGTCCTTCCACACAGGCTCGTACCCGGCGGATACAAGCATATGCGCAACCTCTGCAGGAGAGCGATCATCGGAGATTGAAAATTGCTCGAGGGTCTCGTGTGCGTCCTTGCTCGCATATCCGCCCGGCTCGG
>CALBIN010000463.1 GCA_937893275.1 uncultured Opitutia bacterium
CGGGTGTGGATTGGCTTTCAAGTGGTCGCTCATTGGCGCGATACCAGCGTGAGCGGATACGGGATTTAGTTTGCGACGCAGCTTTTTCCGTCACGGCTTGCTCGGCATCGTTTTCAACGATTTCTGATTCTGGAGAATTCTCGGTCATTTTGTTTTCGTTGGTGGTGGCGGTTTCTTGTTCGATGGTGTCTTTTGTACCTTCGTTTGTATTTTCCATGGGTTTCAATCATTTAGCCCTGGCAAAGGAACGGTACAATCAAAATCGGTTTCCTCGCTTAACTTCTAACTCATGTTCGGGATCTTTAGATTAAATGGTCGTCTTTGCTTAAAGCTCTCTTTCAATTCCCGAATTTAATCTAGTGTCAAAAACCGCTTGCCAAGAATCAATCTGCCTCTACGTTCCATCGATTATGGATAAACTGGAAGAAATTTTCTCGCTTCAGGATGAGCTGAATAGCCGTATTGGTGTTGTTACTCAAGGACTGGATGACGAAGAACAACGTAAATGGATCCTCAATTACGTTCGAGCGATGCAGCAGGAACTAGCCGAACTAACAGACTCGGTGCCATGGAAGTGGTGGGCAAAGTATCAAGAGTTCGACAAGCAGAATGCTCGGGTGGAAGTCGTCGACTTATTCCATTTCCTCATCTCACTTGCTCAGGTCTTGGGCATGTCGGCCGACGATGTCTACGATGCGTACTTGAAAAAGAACAAAGTCAACCATCAGCGTCAAGACAGCGGTTATTCCGAGAAGGACGAATCTGATTCCCGCCATATCTAGCAAGTTGCGTGCATCCCTTTTTGCATACCGTGCGGAAGCATCCGACTCATGGATGGACTTAAATAGAATGCTCGTTTTAGCATTCAGCCTTGGGCGGGAAAAGCAATTCCGCCGCTTGGTGTTACTTGCTTGGCTTTTAGCTGGAACCCGAAATCGCGAGAAAGCTTATTCGTTTTCTTCTTCGGAGGAGTCTTCTTTAGCAGCAGGTTTTGGTGGTTTCCCACTGGATTGCATGTCGACAATCGCTTTGGCCAATGAGGCTTTCTTGCGAGCCACCTTGTTGCGATGCACCAACGCACTTTTGGCCGCTTTGTCCAAGGCGGAAATAAACATCCTAGCACTTTCTCGAGCTTGATCGCCATCTTTGGATTCCAATGATGATTGAAACTTTTTTTCCAAAGTCTTGAGCTTGGTTTTCACCGCACGGTTGCGCTCGTAACGAGCAGCGTTTTTGCGGGCGTTCTTTTCTGCTGACTTAGTATTTGCCATAAGCGGTGATGAAATTAGCTATTGTTCCTTGGTAGTCAACGGTAAAGCTGACTTGCAAATGGATTCCGGGAAGCTGTAAGCCGGATTCTGTTGCGGCGGTTTCTCGAACGAAAAACGCTGCAGTCATTCATTCATCTACCGAGGAAACCTCGGTTCCCGCCGAAGCGGGATGCGACGTACCCGGAACTGATGGACGGGCCGCCCAGTTCCCTATTTCGTCTTGCATCGGATTGGGTTTACCTTGCCCGCTCGGTTGCCCTTGCGGCGGTGGGCTCTTACCCCACCTTTTCACCCTTGCCTCCTTGAGGAGGCGGTATGTTTTCTGTGGCACTAGCCGTGAACTCGCTTTGATACGAGTTCCCCCCGCTTTCGCGGGGAATCCTGCCCTGTGATGTCCGGACTTTCCTCTCCGGAGTCC
>CALBIN010000464.1 GCA_937893275.1 uncultured Opitutia bacterium
GTGCGGATAAAGAGTTGACCGTCCGAAATAGCAACCGAGGCTCGGGTGTTGTCGTCATAGCTCTTGCCCATCTTCGCGGAGTGGAGAATGGAACCGTCTTTGGCATCTATCACAATAACCTCTCCGTTGTGGTTCATTGTATAGATTTTTCCGGATGCAGCCGTGGGAGAAGCTCGCCACTTGTACTTGCCCGGCATAACCGTAGACCACTCCACCTTGCCGCTGTTCGGTTGGATGCAGGATAATGTTTTCTTGAGATCGCTAAGGACATAGAACTTCCCGCCATAAAAGAGTGGAGTGGGCACGTCGGAGGTAACTTGGGGATTGGCTGAACTGTCCCAAGCTAAGTCGTCTTTGCCGGAACGGGTGCTCGTGAAACCCAGTTTCACCGCATAAACGGGCGCATTCTTCGGAGCGCATGCAAGGACCACGCCCGAACCTGCTACGGGAGAAGGAACCAGGCGCCACCACTGTTGCTTGTGACCGGGGTTCCATGTTCCCCAACGCCAAATTTCATTCCCGGTAGCGGGGTCATGTCCCGTGAGAACATCTCCGCCGGCGACGAGCAGTTGCCCTTTGTGAGGGATAATCGTGCCGAAAGACTCAAGTGATTCCTTATTGGCGTTCGAGTGTCGCTGATGCTGCCAAATAGTCTTGCCTGTTTGGGGATTCATGCAAAGCAGGAAGGAAGGGGCGTTGGGTTTGCCTCTGCCATGAACAGGCTCATTCCTTTGAAGGATCGGAAGATATAGCTTACCTGCGTGAAGAGTGGCCGATGCGGAAAAAGTCCACTGAAAACAGAAGTCGCCATAGTCTTTTTGTATGTTCCGTCGCCACAGTTCCTTGCCTCCCATGTCGTAGGCAACCAAGTCGCCATTGCCGTAAGAAAATACTACGAGGTTACCATCGGTTACGGGGGAAGCGTTAGCATAGGTTGCCTTGGAATCGAGTTGATAATCAAAGCCGTCCCCTTTTCCCGGTCGATAACCACTCCCGGCGTTTTGTTCCCAGAGGGTTTTTCCAGTTGATCGATCCACGCACATGGCAAGTAGCTGGCCAGTGCCGGTTTTTGCGTCTGAGATTCGAATGGAAGAGATGAAGACGCGATCGTCCCAGACTATTGGCGTACCTGATGAGGCACCGGGAAGGGAAACTTTCCACTTCACACGATCCTTGGCATCAAACTTAACGGGCACCGGTTTTGATGAGGAGGTAGACCCATCGTGATTCGGCCCACGCCAATTGGCCCAATTCTCTGCCTGAGCGGAAAAACTGAAAATAGTTACGAGAAAGCAGTTTAAGAACTTCATTAGGTATTTCATAGGTTTAGAGAACTTCGTTAAGTATTTCATAGGTTTAGGGAACATCAAATTAGAGCTAGGGCCAGCGAGATTCCAGAATAAAGGGGATAGGGAAGGTTTATTTTAAAATCGAAGGATGCATACGAGATGCAATACCTAGTGGGGCGAACTGTCTATGCGCAAATGCTGATTTGTCGCGGAAGAATCTCATGAGGTTTCATCGCTGGTTTTTTGAGGGAGTTCTTGAAAACTTTCGATTTCCAGCGACTGAATTAGACGGCTTTCCCGCAGATCATCTTCCAACCACTCGACCATCTCTTCCATGCCTTTCTCCGAGGGTTGTCCTTGCTCATCAAGTTCAAATTCCTCTGAGAAATCTTCGCTCATTTCGGCGTCTAAGCGTTGAGCGTCTTTAGCCCGCGTGCGCAGATGAATATAGGTGACTCCACTGATTCCGAGCAGGATAACAACCACGGTAAAGAATGTAGCCATCTAGAATTCTTTCGTGAGAATAGGCTTTATCTCCTGAGATCCGAATTATTCAGTCTCCAAACGTCGAACCATGCCGGCGGCAATACGCTCGGAAACTTTTCTAAGCGTGTGACTGAGCGCCGTGACTTGGGAAGTTTTATCTGAGTCAGCGGCAGAAGATGGAAATTCGATTTTTTCGGCCAAGGCTTCGGCATAAACTTGCTGGTTATCATGGAAGAGCTGCCATGTTCCGACTAGCGTTACCTTTGCTCCGGAAACTTGCTCAAAGCGTTCTACATGCAACCCAATATCCAAGTCACATTGAGGTTTTTGACGGTGAGGGTATGCAGAATAGTTAAGCGTGCCTAGCACGATTGATAGGTTTTTAGCCACAACGCGAGCGATTCCTTCATCGAGCGGTTCTCCCCAGCGATGCAAGTTGGAGAACACAACCTTGTTCGACTCGGAACGAGAAACCAATCCACTGGCTTCTAGATAGGAGGCCAGCTCTACCTGACGGACATAAAAAGAAGTACCATTCAGAAAGTCCGAATCGGAGGTAGAAAGATTCGAGTCCACGGGGGTGAGTAAATAATTAGTGGGTTCGACATGGGTTGATTTGGGCACGACACTTACACAGGCGCCGAAGAGTATTAGGGTAATGAAAATAATAACACTGACCGCTTTAGACTTCATTTTTGATCTTCGCCCTTTCCTCTAATTATCGATTGAGGGTTACGCTCGAGAAGTTCGGCAAGGTTTTTAATAGCCTTCATGCTGGCGGAGATCTCGCGCAGCATCTCGCCAAAGTCGAAACGGAAGTCGGATGACGGATCCAGCATTTTATTTACTGCTGAAGACAGTTTCCTCAATTCGGCCATTGTCTGGGTGGCTTCATCAGAAGCGACTTCCAATTTCGGCCCAAGGGGAGAAAAATCATCTCGAAACTTATTGATGAAAGAGCTGAAATCCAAAGCTGCCGATTGAAAGGATTTCTTGATGGCAATGACGTCGAGTTCGTCTAGCCTTTGGTTTGCTGTTTTCAGCAAGCTCGTAAGCTGCTTTCCGATGTACTCCGGATCTAAGTTTTCACTTAGTTGTTCCATGGTTGATGCTTGAGTAACGATTTGTGGGTATCCATGCCGGGTAGACATATTCGCATCAGCTTGCGATGAATGGTACTCCAGATTGACGTATTGTATGCCCGTGACAAAGCTTTCTTGCACAAGCTGCCCCTGGATGCGTGGAAGAATATCGGGCCGGAATTCACCATCTGAATTAAACAGTTCGTTACCTGCCTCATCCATGTGACGCAGAACTAGCCTCCGATCGATTTCAACAAGAATGGGAACTGGGGCGTCCTGCTCGGCTGCACCTAGAAAAAAGCGTTCTACTCGGCCAATGCGTACACCGTTCAAGGTGACCTTGCCACCTTGCTTCAGTCCGTATATGTTTTCACGAAAGACGAGGACAAATCGTTCGTTTTTATCGCGTAAACTGGTCAAGCCTCCTGTAAACACAACAAAGCCAGCTAAGACAGCAAAAGCCCCAACGACAAAAGCACCAACAAGAGTAGCGTGTCCTTTTCTCTTCACTTTATAATTAGGTTAATAGCATGAAAGCATTAGTCGCAACGCTAGAGTTAAGAGAAGTTCGATTGCCGCAGAAGGAAGCGGCGCACCTTTTCCTCGGGACATTCATCCCTGAGAGTTGCCGGATGACCGCAGGCTAAAAGAGTCTTGGTCTCCGCATCGAGGAATATGGAGTCATCGGCAATGGCAAAAATGCTGGGCAGTTCGTGCGTCACGACAATGAAGGTTATGCCCAAAGTCTCCTTGAGTTCAAGTATGAGGTCGTCCAATCGTCTCGAACTCAGCGGGTCAAGGCCGGCGGAAGGTTCGTCAAAAAAGAGAATTTCAGGATCGAGGGACATGGCTCGAGCCAGTCCTCCACGCTTGCGCATCCCGCCACTGAGCTGAGCAGGTCGAAAGTCTCCGAAGCCTGAAAGGCCCACCAAAGATAGTTTGTACTCGGCAATCTCTCTCACTTCCTTGGTCGAGAGTTCAGTGTACATTTCGAGGGGCAAGGAGACGTTTTCCAACAGACTCATCGAACTCCATAGAGCTCCACCTTGATAAAGGATACCGAAGCGTCTGGAGATTTTATCACGTTGTTGATTGTCGCTTGCCCAGAAATCCTGATCCCCGTAATGAATCGACCCGGAAACAGGTTCGAGAAGACCGATCAGCGATTTTAGTAAGGTGCTTTTTCCGCAACCACTGCCTCCCATGACGACTAGAGCTTGCCCCCTGATCGCGTTGAAAGTGACGTCGCGCAACACAACGTAGTCACCATACGCAAGGGAAACGCCTTTGGCGGAAACGATGGTGTGGGAAATCTTATCGTCCTCCGAATTCATCGCCAACCCATAATACTGTAGAAAACCTCGAACAATGCGTCTGCTACCACGACTAGGGTGATGCTCGTAACCACAGCCGAGGTGACAGCCTCTCCAAGGGCTGCGGAATCATTTCCACAATTAAGTCCCTTGTTGCATCCGACCATGCCGATGATCCCCCCGAAGACAATGGTCTTGGCGAGACCCGAGTAAATATCCCACATAGAGTTAAGGGCAGTCTGCGTTTGCTCGATGTAATGGTGGAGGGAGAAATCCATCACGAACATGCCCACAACCATTCCACCAAGCATACCAACCACGTCAGCGTAAAGAGTCAGCATGGGAATCATCACGAACAAGGCCAAGGTCCGCGGCAGGATAAGGAAATCCATGGGAGAGATCCCAAAGGTACGCAAGGAATCGATTTCCTCGTTTAATTTCATGTTTCCAAGCTCGGCGGCAAAGGCTGCGCCCGTGCGTCCCGCCATAACGATCGCGACCATCAGACCTCCCATCTCTCGAACCATCGCCAGACTCACCAAGTCGGCGACGTAGATGCGGGCGTTGAATTTCGCCAACTGCACGCTCCCCACGAAGGCCATCGTCAGCCCAGTCAGAAAGCTAACCAAAGTGACAATAGGCAGAGCCGATGCGCCACACGCTCGACATGATTCAATGAAGTCGCTTGCCCTGAAGCGCGCTTTGAATCTAAACAGGCGAAACAGGGAAAGAGTCCATTCGCCAAGGAAATGAACGGAAGACAAGATCCCTTCGGCGACGACGAATACAAGTTCGCCAACGGCAGTCAGAAAACCCGGCTCGCCCTCATCAAGCTCAACTTGTTCAATGCCCTTCTCTTCAGCCATCAGAAACAATTTGCACAGCCCCGAAGGCAAACGAGACATATCCACTGAAAGTTTACTTTCCTTGCAATCGCGTAGGCAGGAGCGAATGAAAACAACCAAAACCGAATCCCATTCAACATCCTTTCCTATCTCGAATGAAACTTTTCGGATTTCTTTTTCGGCGGTCAATGCACGCCTCCATGATCGACGAAAAACCTTTCTATCTTCCGCCTCAATCGTCCACCGCCCGGTAAAACGGCAATGCAAAACGCCCTCCCCTGCTTCGCAATTCATGCGAGTTAAAGGCGATTGTCCTTGCTCCTCAGTCATCGGAAGGTAGTCACGCGTGCTTTACATTGATTTGGCATCGGATAGAAAAAATCATCACAAACCACTTAAAGACAAAGGGCAATTCTCTTGCGCGCAATACTCTTCGACCTTGACGGGACCCTCATCGACCAATTTACGGCTATTCATCGGGCTTATGCTCGAGCCATGGAGGGACTCGGACTGGAACCTGCCGATTATGCTACCGTCCGTGCGGCTGTAGGTGGTTCGGCTGACATGACAATGAAAACTCTCGTGGGGCCTGATTTAGCTCAACGAGGGTTGGACATTTATCCGCCCATTTTTGAAGAGGTCATGCTGGAAGGACTTTATGCTATGCCCGGCGCAATGGAGGTGCTGGAGGCTTTACGGGAGCGTGGTGAAAAAACAGCCATATTCACAAACAAAGTGGGCAGGCACGCTCGAGCCGCTTGTGATCATCTTGGATTTACTCCATTAGTCGAACAAGTGCTTGGCGTGAAGGATACCCTTTGGCGAAAACCTGATGCTGAATTCACACATCACCTACTTAAGCTTCTCGACGCCTCGGCTGAGGAATCGCTTTTAGTCGGGGACTCTCCATTCGACTTCGATTCCGCGGCAAACGTGGGAATGGACTGTAGGCTTGTTACCACCGGCACACACTCGGCAAAACAACTTGAAGCCCTCGGAGCTCTTTCCATTCACGAAGATCTTTTTTCTCTCGCTCAAGAAGCTTGGGATCTCGAACTAAGGTGAATCCGGGAGCTGGGGAGATTTGCTCCGTCGCATGCGCCCTGCTTTGGGCCATTGTGACGATTTCCCTGAAGCGAGCAGGGGAAACCGTTCCTCCTTTTGAGCTCAATTTGTTCAAAAACATCGGCATCGCCATGCTCCTGGTCCCCGCAGTGTTTTTTTTCGAATTCGATTCATGGAAAGTGTTCTCGTCCTCCGATATCTGGATTCTTGTCCTCAGTGGCGTAGTCGGAGTCTGTATCGCAGATTGGTTTTTGCTCGCTTCGCTGAATATTCTGGGTGCGGGACGGAACGCTATTTTGGACTGTCTTTATTCACCTTTCGTGATTATTTTTGCATGGTTTGCTCTCGGAGAACAATTGACCCTGAATCGCATCGGTGGCGGACTCCTCGTTGTTGCCGGCATTCTAATCGCTACTCTACCGAAGCAAAATTCCGTTAAAATCAAAAAACTCTCGCGAGGAATTGTCTATGGCATCGTAGCGATGATTTCCATGGCGGGAGCAATCGTCCTCGCCAAACCCGTTCTGGAAAAAACTCCTTTTTTTGCTGCAATGGAAATACGTATGTTGGCTGGTGTCGCATCGGGTGTCTTTGGCTTGCTTGCGGTTGGGAAATTCCGAATGTTCGCCAAACGTTCAACGTCTCCGGAATTCCCTCACCTTCGCGTATGGGTGGGTATTTGCCTACCCGCTTTTTTCGCTATGTGTCTCTGGATTCAAGGTTATCGACTTTTGGATGCTTCGTTGGCTTCCATTCTCAACCAAACATCAACTTTTTTCATTCTCGTGCTAGCCTATTGGTTTCTTGGGGAGAAACTTAATGTTTCCAAAGTCCTAGGAGCACTAGTTGCTTTTGGTGGGGTTGCCATCGTTGTTCTGTGATCATCTTTTAGGCTCGGAGTTGACAGAGGGAGTCGCCGTTGACTAATGTGTGAACAATAAATAGACTTTTGTCTTACTATACCCTTCCTCAACTCAACCCCATACTTCCATGAATACATTACTACCCTCCCCAAAGGAGGGATCATTCGTTGACCTATTTACAAATGTTGAAAATTGGCATGTGCTTCAACAACATCATAATACCGTTCAGCAAACTCTGCCCAAGCTTATTCTGCTCGTAGACCATTCCTCAGCGACCGAGTCCCTTGTCGACGCCCTACAAAACATTGGCTTCACCTGCGAAGTAAGTCGCGACGGGAATCAAGCGCTTATGGCTTCTCGATTGGAGGATTTTCATCTCGTCGCGATCCGGCGTGGTTTGCCGGACGTGAACGGGGAAGATCTCGTCAACCTGCTCAAGGCTCACAACTTACCCAAAGCCGAGTTCATATTCTTTACGGACGAAACGGCAGAGACCGTCGCAATCGAAGCGCAAAAGGTCTTTTCAGATCATCTGCTTAAAGCTCGCAACCAAGAGTTCTACGGAGAGGTGCTTGGAAGTGCTGTGTTTGAAGGCATCGCTCGGTTGCGCCGCAAAGAGGAATCCACTGAATGCACAGAAGAGAAAACGAATCGCCTACACGCGGTTTTTCAAGAAGAAGTCATGCAGCTTTCTCGCAATGATTCTGACATTGTTCGGAATGAAGAAGCCTTCAAGGGTTATTTGGCGGACTTTCTTGAAAGGGAAGAATCAAGTTCTCCCGAAAGACTTCTGGAATTGTCGATACGAGCCATTCAGGAATTAAACGAGGGCGACGACACAGGATCTGCTTGAAGAATCTCCCTTTCGAATTCGATGAATTGCTTATTACTGGATGATCCCGAAAGGAATCCAGAGAGTTTCGGCTA
>CALBIN010000465.1 GCA_937893275.1 uncultured Opitutia bacterium
CTTGCCCTTGAGCGGGGCTAAATTGGTCAGTTCGCCGGGATCCTTGGCCAAGTGGTACAACTCCTCGGTCGGTTCGAGCTCACCCGCTTCGTAAGGCCAGTAGAGGTATTTGTAGTCGCGAGTCACCACCCCGTAGGAATGAGCTGCTTGAGGGCCCCATACGTTGATCAAGGTGGCCGAATCCCGAACTGCGGCCTTGGGGTTGTCCAGAAGGGGGAGCAAGCTCACCCCGTCCATCTCGGCGGGCACTTCGAGCCCGGCCAAATCCAAGATGGTGGGCGCCATGTCGATGTTGGCGGTAAGGGCGGCGGAACGTAGCTTCTTTCCACTGCTGGCGTGCCTCGGATCGAAAATGATGAGCGGGACATTACTCGATTCCTCGTAAGGCAAGACCTTCGATCCGTAGCCATGAGAACCGCAGAAGAATCCATTGTCGGAGGTAAATATGAAAACCGTATTTTCGACCTCTCCGGCTTCCTCGTCCGCCGCCCGGATCATGCCGACCGCCGCGTCCACCCCATGCACCATCTGGTGGTAGATGGCCATTACCTCGTCGTAACGATCGCGGTAACCCCAGCTCACGAATCGCTCGTACTGGCGACCCTGTTTGCTCTGTAGAGAGAAGTGCTTGCCGTACTCGCGTCCGTAGTTGGCGGGCTTGGTGAATTTTTTGCCCGCGTACACCTTGTCGAAGATCGGGTCCGGTTGGTCGGGCTTGTGCGGAGCCTTGAAGCTGATCGATAAACAGAACGACTTACCCGTCTTGGCCGACTCCTTCACGAAGTCGCTCCCGAACGCCCCATAGGAACGGGAGGAATGCGGGTACTTCTCGGCATATGCCTTCATGCTCGGATTTTTGGCGGTGGCGTAATTCGTCTGGCCCGGTCCCCCGCCCCACTTGTCGAAGTCGTCCTCCGGCAAATACTTGCGGCCTTTCTCCGAACCCTTGCGCAACTCGAACCCGAACTTGCCCGCGAAAGCCGTAAGGTAGCCAGCCTTACGTAGACGAATGGGGTAGGACGTTTCCCAGAGCTCTTCCGTAAGCGGGCCGTGGTCGAAGTTACAACCGTGACGGTACTCGTAGAGCCCCGTCATGACGTTTACTCGACTAGCCATGCAGATTGCGGTGGTGTCGTAGTGGTGATCAAAGGTCATGCCCGCCTCCGACAAGCTGTCGATGTGCGGCGTCTTCACGTCCTTGTTCCCGTAGCATCCAAGCGAGTAACTGGCCTGGTCGTCAGTAAATAGAAAGATGACGTTTGGGCGTGTCTCCTTGCCGATGGCAAAGATTGAGGTAAACAAAAGCACGTAGGAAATCGAATGGAATGGATTCATCGAATGCGGAATGAAAACGGACTCCTAGCCGAAGGCAACCACCCATTTATTGAGGCACCTCCGCAAATCACTCGATCTCCTGTTCACTGAGAATAGCCCAAACAGTCGAAACCGACAGAGCGTCGGCGAGGATGATACGGGAAACGATTTGGGATATGCGAACTTACGAATTACACCGCCAACTCGGGGAGTGGACCTCTTAGATCGAGATCCTTCAGCTTGGCATCCACTTGACCAAAATAGTCCTCAACCGGTCCACCATTGGCCTGAAGAATAGTGTTGTACCAATTGCCGATAGTCTTGTGCCCTTCGTTGGTGTACTTGGGATACCGAAGGTAGCGACCGGCCATCTTCATTTTATGCCCGCGTCCACCAACTACTACGAAAGGCCACTCACGTCGCTGAGAGTGATGGGCTTC
>CALBIN010000466.1 GCA_937893275.1 uncultured Opitutia bacterium
GCCACTTCCAACGAGGACTCTGTGGATTCCTGATTTTCTCGGGATTACTTTCCTCAATTGCGAGCATTTTTTCACTAGGATCTTCCATGCAAAACTCACTTATATTGCTAAAACCTGATTGCCTCGGCGGAAAAATCGTCGGGGAGGTCATCGCACGTTTTGAAAGAGCCGGTTACGACATCGTTGCATGCAAGATGATTCAGCTGGATTCAGCAGTTCTCAGCGAGCACTATGCTCATGTCGCGGATTTGCCTTTTTTCCCGGATATCGCCGACTTTATGAGCTCACGGCCCGTAGTCGCCTTGATTCTTCAAGGTGAAAACGTCGTGCAAGGAGTGAGGGATCTTTTGGGCCCTACGGACTCCACGCAAGCCCCCGAAGGAACGATCCGAGGAGATCTTGGTACCGACAAGATGAGAAATGTGGTCCATGCGTCGGATAGCGCCGAGTCCGCGAAAGTCGAAATCGAGCGATTTTTCTCTTCGGAAGAAATCTTTGAAATCGCTTCGACCTAGGCTATTTCGAGTTTGATACGAGTAGGCACACGGCATGTGCCCCGATCCCTTCGCCCCGACCGATTCCACCGATGCCTTCATTGGTCGTAGCCTTTATGCCAATTTGGTTTGTCTCTACGTCGAGGATTTGGGCTAATCTCTCTTTCATCGCGTCAACATAGGGTGAGATCGTAGGTTTTTCGGCAATTATCGTGGCGTCCACGTTACCGATGAGATAGCCTTTGGCCTCACATTGCTCTTTCGCCTTGAGCAGGATCTTCATGGAGTCGATCCCTTCTAAGGCAGGGTCACTCGGCGGGAAGTGAACCCCGATGTCGGGGAGAGCAAGGGCACCCAGAATGGCATCGGCGAGAGCGTGGGTCAAGCAGTCGGCGTCGGAGTGTCCTTCCAGTCCCAGTGCATGGGGAATCTCAATTCCGCCAAGTATTAGCTTTCGTCCCTCGGCGAATCGGTGAATGTCGTAACCTTGGCCGATGCGGAAAGGTTGGTTCATGCGTTGTCCTTGTTAATTAGAAATTCGATATACGACAAGTCCGACGGTGTAGTGACTTTGGGATTCGGATATCCTGGATCCACGAGGGATACTGGATGACCGAGTAGTTCAACGGCGGAAGTTTCGTCCGTGACGGATAAGTTTTTCGATACGGCTCGGGCCATACCTTTCCGCAGCAGTTCGGCTTGAAAGGTTTGCGGAGTTTCCACTGCCCAGAGTTTACTACGGTCGACGGTATGATCGGCAATGGGGTGGGGGCCTTGCCCTTCCCGAGTCTGTTTGAGCGTGTCTCTCACCGGGTGAGCCAGCGTTGCTCCTCCGGTTTCGATTGCTACGGAAAGAAGCTTGGTCAGGCTTTTCGCTTCAATCATTGGGCGTGCGCAATCATGTACGAAGACGATTTTTGTTTCAGGCGGAATCTTCGCAAGAGCATTTTGTACGGAGTGGCGTCGTTCTTCGCCACCTTCCACTAGGATGACGTCGACGTCATCGGGAACCATCTTGGTTACATCGTTAGCCAATCTTTCCTTCTGCGATTCATCGCGATAAGTCACTACCCACAAGCTGGCTACGGCCGCCTCGCGAAAAGCAAGCAGGGATTTTGCGAATAACGTGCATCCTCCCACTTCGTATAGAATCTTGTCGGTTACGCTGTTTCGCATGCGACTACCGCGACCCGCGGCAAGCAGGATGGCTGCGTTCATGAGAGAAGAGACTGTTGAGTTGAAGCCAATTCTTCTTGGATTTGGGCAATGACTTCATTGGGGTTTTCCGCTTCTAGAATAGGCCGACCGATTACTAGATAGTTAGCCCCCGCTTGAGCAGCCTCGGCGGGAGTCATGACGCGCTTTTGGTCTCCGAGACTGGCGCCTGCGGGGCGAATGCCAGGCGTAACAAAAGACACGCCCGAAGGCAAAGCATCGCAGAGCGAGCTTAATTCTTTGGGTGAGCAGACTATTCCTGCGACTCCCGCCTCGGTGGCAAGCTTGGCGAGCCTTGTCACTTGAGCTTCGGGGGTGTTTGTTACTCCCAGTCTATTCAGGTTTTCCGCGTCCATGGAGGTCAGGACGGTTACCGCGAGTAAGGTGGCGTCAGGGAGTGCCTCGCGCATGGCGTCGGAGCAGCGGGCCAAAGCTTCTGAGCCAGCCGATGCGTGAACCGTAAGCATAGACACAGGAAGGCTAGCAAGGCTTTCTATAGCTTTTGCCATTGTGTTCGGGATATCGTGGAGTTTGAGGTCGAGAAAGATATTTTTTCCCTCACTCGCCAAGTCGCACACGAAGGTTGGCCCGTCACGAAGGTAGGTTTGCAGACCGATTTTGATCCACTTCAGGTTTTCTCCTGCAGCTTGAATTATCGTTTCGGCTCGGCTTCTAGACTCCACGTCCAGAGCCAGAATCACTTCGGTTGACTTTTGCGTCTGCATCAATGCGAGCATCATGCGCGAAAAGGGAATCGGGCAAACTTTTATTTCGGTTCGCCTGAATGGAAACTGAGTGCTAGAGGAAACCATTTATGAAATCAGGAATTCGAAGCATTAGTGTTTTTTCGCCCGCGAAGGTGAATTTATTTCTCGCCGTAACAGGCAAGCGCTCCGATGGCTTTCATGACATTCTTTCCGTTGCGGCCCCTTTGCTTTTTGGAGACGTCGTAACCATCGAGGCGCGGGCAGGAAATGGTGAGATCGATTGCCTTTGTCCGGGGTTGCGATTGCCCGCAGGAGAGGAGAATCTTGCAGCGAGGGCGGCGAGGGCATGGCTGAGTAAGGCGAGGTGTGAATGGAACGTTTGCATTACTATCAGAAAGCGTATTCCGGTTGGCGGTGGTTTGGGTGGCGGAAGTTCCAATGCAGTGGCTACCTTGCAGGCGCTAAACATACTTGCCAAGGTTCCCTTGCCATTGAAAACCCTCTTGGACTTGGCGGAGGAACTTGGCTCGGATTGTCCGCTTTTCTTATTCGGCGAACCTTGTTTGTTGGAGGGGAGGGGAGAATTGGTGAAGCCTCTGCCTGCCGGGGTTACCGAAAGGTTTCGCGGAGACCGTCTGCTTCTTTTCGCGCCAAGTTTGGGAATGGATACGCCGGAGGTTTACGATCGCCTTGCTCGCAATCCCGATTGGTATTCCGACAAGGTGGATGCAGGAGCTCGTTTGGCTGCATGGACCAAAGGAAACGATGGTGTGGATGTTTTGCTGGCAAACGACCTGCAAAAGCCCGTCTTTGAAAAATGTCCGGGATTTCCTGTATTGCTAGATGATTTGAACAAAAAATTCGGGTGGACATGCGGAATGAGCGGTAGTGGCTCATGTTGCTTCGCTCTGTTGGAGCACGATTTGGAGATTGCCGATGGAATCGATGCAATCCGTTCTGCGTGGGGACAGGAATGCTTTGTTGAAGAAACCACTTTCGCCTAAAAGAAGCACTTCTTTTTTTGTGGCGGAATCTACCAATTTAAGGCATTATTTTTCCCCCTCAGTTGCCTGAGATTTATTTTCCATGCCTGAAGATACCCAAAGACGTGAAATCATCCTTCACGGGATAGCTGCCTCACCCGGCGTCGCCCATGGTCGGGTATTCCGCTTTCTTCATGGAGATGTGGAGGTGCCTTGTTACTCGGTACCCAAGGAAAGTCAGGAAGCTGAGATTACTCGTTTCGAGCAAGCGTTGCTAGAGACCCGTGAACAGATTCAGGCAATTCGAGCCGACGTCGCGAAAAGTCTGGGGGAAAACGAAGCCTCCATTTTTGATGCGCACGTTCTGGTGCTGGAGGACCAGGCCTTGATCGACGACGTTGTCGGAGAGATTCATAAAACGGGAGACAACATTGAGCGATGCCTGCATCGGGTTAGCTCTCGTTACCTTGATTTCTTCGACGGACTTGAAGATCAATACTTGCGTGAGCGAGCTTCCGACGTTCGGGACGTCACTCGCCGTCTTTTTCGTAACCTCCTCGGAGCTACGGGATCGGGTACTGCTTTTCTGGATGAACCCAGAGTGCTGGTTTCCGAAGATCTCACGCCATCTGATACGGCTTCTCTGGACAGATCTAAGATTCTCGGGATCGCGACTGATAGTGGTGGTCGTTCAAGTCATGCAGTAATTATGGCCCGAGCGGGTGAGATTCCCGCGGTTGTGGGGCTAAGGGAGTTGACCGTCAACTTGCAGGAGGGGGACTCCGTACTTGTCGATGGTTTCGAGGGAACGGTCGTCATCAATCCCGACGAACAAACTCTTTTCCGTTACGGGAAAGTTAGTTTTAAGAGGAAGAAGCTTTTGGACCTCGTGGTTGATGAAAGTTCCTTGCCTGCTGAGACCGCGGATGGCCGGGAGTTGACCATTTTCGCCAATGCTGATTCTAGTGAAGAGGTCGAGAAAGCGAACGCAAACGGTGCCCTCGGCGTAGGACTTTTTCGAACGGAATCCGTTTTTCTTAGACACAATCGAATTCCCGATGAGGAGGAACAGTTTCAAGAATATAAAGCAGTGGTGGAAGCCTCTTCCCCACTGCCGGTGACGATACGTACTCTTGATTTGGGCGGAGACAAGGTTCTTGGTTCCTCTGCTCGCGTAAAGGAGGATAATCCATTCATGGGCTTCAGAGCCATTCGGTTTTGCCTGCGCAACAAGGATGTCTTTCTGACTCAGCTAAGGGCAATTTTGAGGGCCAGCGCCTTTGGCAAGGTCAAGATCATGTTCCCTATGATTAGCGGAGTGGGTGAAATGTTCAGCGCCCGGGAAGTTCTCGATGAGGCGAAGACGCAACTGGAGAAAAGAGGAGAAGATTTTGATGCGCAAACTCCCGTAGGTTGTATGATCGAGACTCCTGCCGCCGTTACCATTTGTGATCTTTTGGCCGAGCACGCTGATTTTTTCAGCATCGGAACTAACGATCTCGTTCAGTATCTTCTCGCGGTTGATAGAATTAACAACCAGATCGCCTATCTCTACGAACCCCATCATCCTGCAGTGATTCGAGCGGTGGGGCATGTGGCTGAAGTCGGGAGGCAGAAGGGTGTCGAGGTGTCCGTATGCGGTGAGATGGCCGGAGATCCTCACTTTACGGCATTATTGATGGGGTTGGGGATCGACGAAATGAGCGTGGCACCAGCCCTCATCCCGGAGTTGAAGTTTTTTGCCCGTAGGTTCACTATTCTCGAGGCGGAAAAATTACGTGAAGAAGTTGGGCGAATGGAGAGACCATCCCAGATCCTCGTGAGAATCAAGGCCTTTCATGATGAGAAAATGGCGGGTGTATACGATGTTGACGAATAGTCCCGAGCCATCCGCGTATTGACTGGAGCTATTCTTCCTGGAAGTTGCTCACGAAGAGCTTGGTCATCTCTTTGCAGAAATCTTCCGCGTTCTCGCAATTTGCATGGAAACTGAGCTTGGTTCCTTTGCCGGCGGCAAGCATCATGATTCCCATAATGCTTTTTCCGTTCACTTGCTCGCCATCTTTTTCCACCCAGATTTCGCCAGTATATTTATTGGCAATGCGCACGATCATGGCGGCTGGGCGAGCATGAACTCCCATCTCATTGGTTACTTCCAATACAATTTCTCGTGGCTCTTCACTCATCTTTAATTTTGATTTGGACCTCAAAGAGGAAAAAAGACAAAGAAAAAGTTTAGGCAAATATCCATAAGCATAATCCGGCGGCGAATGCGGCTCCGAGATCATCGACCACTACGCCGAGACCTTTTGGTAGGGTTTGAAGGCGATTAATGCCTAGTGGTTTCCAGATGTCGAAGATACGAAAAAGAACAAATCCAGCACCTGTTAAGGTCAGCGTTTCAAGAGTTCCTTCCGTGATGGCAAGTACATCTGAAACGCCCCAGAAAACTAGCGGCATGGCAACGAATTCGTCGATTATGACCTCTCCCGGATCGCGTTTGCAAAGAATGCTTTCAGCAGCAGAACAGATCGGAATCGCGAGCAAGGCAAGTAACGTGAATCCCCACAAAATGAATGATGGCGGAAGATGCGACCATTCCAAAAGTGCGATAAAGGCGATTGCCCCCGCAAGAGAACCAACAGTTCCCGGAGCGGGACAGCAAGTGCCTAAAGGGCCTAGCGTTGCTAAGCCGAGCAATAATCGTTTCGACCCGGAGTCCTGTGGCACGGGGAGAGGGGCGTCCGTCACTTCTCTTCCTCGTCCATAAAGAGATTCCAGTACTTTGCCAAGTATACTATACCCGAAAAGACAGTGAGGAAAGTGGCCAGTATTAAGGTTGCGTTGGCTGCTCCCGATACCGCCTCGAGCAATGGGTCGTAAAAGTTGATCGGCATTTTGTCGGCTAGATCGTCTAGCATCGTCATTTCTCCAAGAAAGAGACTGATGCAGGTGAGTTGGATGACGGTCTTGAGCTTGCCCACCTTTTCTGCCGCCAAGGTTATCCCCTTGCAAGCCGCAACGAGCCGCAGGCCGGTAATGAGGAGCTCCCTCGATAAAATGAGTAGTACGGGAAATAGAGCCCATTTATCCATGACGCCCATCGTTAGGAGGCTCACGAACATGCCTAGCGTCAGTATCTTGTCGCAGAGGGCGTCCATAAACTTTCCAAAATCAGAAACTTGCCCCATCCGCCGAGCTAGCCAACCGTCCAACCAGTCCGTAAGAGCCGCGAACAGGAATATGAGAAGGGCTGTTAGGCGGGACCATGGAAAAGCCTCTTCCGGTGGGAAGTAAAGGCAACCGATGACGATCAGCATCAACGGAATTCTCGACAAAGTAATGAGGTTTGGAAAATTCATGGGACTTGAGTTTCGCTTCTCCTTGTGGGGGCAAGGGCTTCTTCGCAAGTCTTTTCCGCCTTGGTGGTCGACTTTGCAGGTTTTTTTAGTAAGTTCTCACATGTTTCTATGACAACCGCTATTTACCCCGGTACTTTCGATCCGATCACCAACGGACATCTTGACGTCCTTGCTCGAGCTTGTCGTCTCTTCGACAAGGTAATTGTTGCCGTTGCTTCAGATAACTTTTCAAAGAAGGTAACATTCGGCGTGGATGATCGAGTGCGTTTGATTCAGGAAAATATTTCCGATTTTCCGCAAGTTTTAGTGGAGAGTTTCGCAGGCTTGCTTGTCGATTACGCCTGCAAAACCGAAGCATCAGTCATTATTCGGGGACTTCGTGCGGTATCGGACTTCGAGTACGAGTTTCAAATGGGTCAGATGAATCGTCATCTGGACTCGGAGTTGGAAACCATTTTCTTGATGCCTAACGAGAAGTATTTCTTCACCAGTTCGAACCTCATAAAGCAAGTCCACCTTCATGGTGGTCGTGACACCAATGGCTTGGTGCCCCCCAATGTTCTTGCGTCTCTTCGTGAGGTAGCTGAGCAAATGGGACATCAGGACTCCTGACTCTCGCCATGAGCGCAAATTCCTCTTCAGTCAGCAAACCCAAGCGAGGTGCCTTCGGGGTGGTGTTCTTGACCATCTTTCTTGATATGGTCGGTTTTTCCGTGATTTTCCCTCTCTTTCCCGAGATGCTCGACCATTATCTTGAGAAAGATGGGGATGGCGGACTTCTTACTCGTTTCGTTTCTTCCATTCAGCACCTAGGCTTTACTTCTGAGAATGCCGGCTTCCGAATAGAGACGGTGATCTTTGGTGGAGTGCTAGGATCCCTTTTCGCGATTCTTCAGTTTCTTTTCGCTCCAATATGGGGACGTTGGTCTGATCGGGTAGGTCGCCGACCTATCATGCTGATGAGCGTGGGTGGTACATGCCTAGGGTATCTTGTTTGGATCTTTGCCGGCAATTTTTGGGCTCTTGTCCTTTCTCGAGTCGTAGGTGGCATGGCCAGTGGAAACCTTTCGGTCGCCACTGCTGCAATCGCCGATGTGACTCCTCGGGAAACGCGAGCAAAGGGCATGGCTTTAGTTGGGATTGCCTTTGGCTTGGGCTTTATTTTCGGTCCTGCGATCGGTGGTTTGGCTTGGATGTATGGCGGAGAATTTTCTGAACATCAAAGTCTCGGCTTTTTCGGGCTTAATCCTTTTTCTGCTGCAGGAATCGCTAGTTTTCTGCTGGCGCTACTGAATTTCCTTTGGCTTGCCTTGCGTTTTCGTGAGACTTTGCCCATTGAAAAGAGAGATATCCAACGCCCTGGGAAACCGGGAATCTTTCAACTGGGGAAAGTCGAAAACATTCCCGTTCGCCGTTCTTGCCTAGCCTACTTTTTTTATATGATCTCCTTTAGCGGGATGGAGTTCACTCTGACCTTTCTTGCCGTCGAGCGTTTTGCTTACACTCCAACTGACAATACACAAATGTTTCTACTCATCGGACTTACCTTGATCGTGGCTCAAGGAGTGCTCGTGCGGCGTTTGGCAGGTCCCGTGGGTGAGAGGAATCTTGCCTTGTGCGGGGTGATCTTCGGCGCTACGGCCTTTTGTGTTCTCGCTGCGGCAGGAGATCAAACTTTTTTCTATGTGGGCCTTTTACTCATGTCGATTGGCGTAGCTTTCACCAGCCCGACTCTCACAGCTTTAGCCTCCCTTCATTCAAGTGAAAGCAGCCAAGGTTTTCATTTAGGCGTTTTTCGTTCTTCCGGATCGTTGGCTCGGGCGATTGGGCCGTTGTTGGCTGGGGTTGCCTATTTCCAGTTCGGTTCTGAGTTAGCCTATGCGAGCGGGGCGGTGTTACTCCTTCTTCCCGCAATATTCCTTTTCAGAATCGAGCAACCCGAAAAAGTGTAATTTGTCTGTCGGGAATTTGCATTTTTGCTTTTGAGCAAGATTTCGCTCGCCATTCCCACTAAGATCATTACTTAGATTTAAGCAGTTGCTGATTTTCGGGCATATCCTTTTATTTATTTTTACAGCTCGAAAAGTCTTCCCAACTTAAACGACATGAAAACAGAACAT
>CALBIN010000467.1 GCA_937893275.1 uncultured Opitutia bacterium
AACACCAGAGCGTCTAGCTTCATCCATTGCGATAGGAATAGATGCCGCAGAAGTATTACCGTATTTCTCGAGATTGCAGTAAAACTTGTCCATCGGTATGGAAAGGCGTTGAGAAAGGCTTTCAACGATTCTTCGGTTTGCCTGATGAGGTATGACGTGGTCAACATCATCGGGAGTCAACCCGTGTCTTTCCAAAAGAGTCCGTCCGGCATCTTCCATCACGCGTACAGCGTTCTTGAAAATCTCTCGCCCGTTCATCTTGAGAAAATGTTCCCGTCCTTGAATAGTTTTTTCCGAGGCCGGCTTGGAGGAACCGCCCGCAGGTTGACAAAGTAAAGACGGATTGGTTCCGTCCGCTCCGCATAAAAAACCTTCGAGTCGAGGTCCCTCGCCATTGACTCCCAAAACGGCTGCGCCGGCGCCATCACCAAAAAGCACGCATGTGGAACGGTCTTCCCAATCAATAATACTCGAAAGTTTTTCCGCTCCCACGACTAGAGCTTTTTTGTACCGACCTGAACGAAGAAGACCGTCGGCGACGTCGAGAGCGTACACAAAACCCGAGCAAGCAGCTTCCAAATCGAAGCAACAGACATTTCGAAGACCAAGTTTATGTTGCAGAAGGCATGCCGTCGAGGGGAAGGCCATATCAGGGGTAATTGTAGCCACAACAACAAGATCAATTTCCTCAGGCGATGCATCGGCATCCTTTAATGCATTTTGGGCAGCGTGCAGGGCAAGATCACTGGTGGTTTCTTCATCTGAAGCGATTCTTCGCTCACTTATCCCGGTCCGTGAAAAAATCCAATCATCGCTAGTATCCACTCTCTTGCTCAGTTCCAAGTTGGTAAGGCGATTTGCGGGGGCATGGGAACCAAGACCCAGCATTACGATGGCGGAAGAATCGGAAATCATTAAAGAATCACTCAACTGAGTATCCGGATGCCTCCGGACGTAGGATTTCGTTTGCAGAGGTTATGTCAGCAAGAACTTGGGTGATCATGTCGCATTGAACCAGGTCGAGGGCAATTTTGATGGCGCCACATACGTGGCGTCTGTTTGATGATCCATGCGCCTTTATTACATGTTTGCGAAGACCTAACAACGGAGCCCCCCCAAACTGTTCGGGATTGATTCTTTGCTTGAGGCTGCGGAACGCTCCCTTTGAAAGCAATGCCCCGGTTTTCCGCAAGGCGTTACGGCGTAATTCCTCATCAAGAAAACTACCGATCAACTTACTTAAAGACTCACAGGCTTTCAATACTATATTTCCCACAAAACCATCACACACAACGACATCCACTATGTTTTCGAAAATCTGAAACCCCTCGATGAGGCCAGCGTAGTTTAAAATGCTGCCGTTGATGCTTTTGAGCATCTCGTGCGTCTCGTGAATTAGTTCGTTTCCCTTGCCTTCTTCGGTTCCGATTGTAAGGAGTCCTACTCGGGGTCGCACCAAACCTAAGGCAACCCGAGCATAGTTTGATCCAAGAATGGCATTCTGAGCCACGTGTATGGGTTTAGGGTGCGGGTTAGCTCCTGCATCAAGCAATGTGAAGTAGCGCTCACGACCTGGCCAAATCGTACAGAGTGCCGGTCGCTCAACACCATCAAGAGTGCGAAGCCGGATAGATCCACCCGCCATAAGGCATCCCGTATTGCCGCAACTCAACAAAGCATCCGCTTCATTCTCCTTCACCATCTCTAAAGCCCGAGCCATGGAAGAATCCTTTTTCTGCTTAATGCCTGCAATGGGCTTTTCGCCCATGGCAATAATTTCCGAGGCATGACGCATCTCCACATTCGCTGATTTCAAACGAGGCTTATTTTCAATCATCGGACCCAAGACGTCTTCCTGCCCTACCACTACAAATCTGGCACTGCGAGGAGCTTCTTCCACTGCAAGCACAAGACCCTCGAGAATTTCATCAGGTCCTTCATCGCTGCCCATCGCATCGATGGCCAACGTAACTCTAGCCTCGGACGTCACTACACCGAAGCGGCCGAAAACGGCTTATAGTTCGAGATCGAGAACTTGTCGTCCGCGATACTGTCCCGTTTCCGGGTTCACACGGTGAGGACGGATAACGGAACCGTCCGCGTCCTTGGCAAGCTGTGGTGCGGTGAAACGATTAGCTCCACGCCTTTTACGGCTACGTTGCTTGGAGTGTTTGCGCTTTGGTTGGCCCATGGTGGATGGAATTGGTAGGTATTAAAAGTCTGCTTCGTCTTTGAAAACATTCTTATAAAATCACTTCATGGCCCGTCAGTCAAGCTCACGAACTAAACCAGCATGTCCATTCCAATCATCGCAAAAATAACAGCTGCGAGCACGATTCGATACCAAGCAAACAGGGCTAATCCTCGTCGAGAAAGGAAACCGACCAACCACCGAACGGCTAAGGCTGCGGAAACGCCTGCAACGAGACAACCCAATAAAACAGGGCCAAGTTCAAGGTGCTCAACCATTTCGCCACCTCTGGTAACTGTCTTGTAGCCTGCCGCAGCCGTCAAAGTAACCAGTCCGAGCAAAAAACTGAATTCCGCAGCTTTCGCAGGACGCAATCCCACCAGATACCCACCCACGATAGTCATCATGGAACGACTTGTGCCCGGCCACATCGCCACGCATTGCAGGAGACCAATGAGAAAGGCTCCAGCTGGTCGCATATTACTAAGCTCCGTCGATGCACCGGAGGCGTCAACTCGTTCGCGGTTGGCTCTCATTCGCTCGGCAGCGAACATAAGGGCAGCCCCGCCAAGCAAAGCAATCGCCACAGGTAATGCCCCGAAAAGTTTTTGCTCGATGATTTCATCGAGAAAAGGGCCGATTGCAGCTGCGGGTAAAAACGCCAACAATACATTGCGAGCCAGAGCTCGTCCACGAGGATCAAGTCCAAGCAAGCCCAAGCCCATAGCCCAGACATCTCTCCAATACAATAACGCAACTGCAAGAATAGCTCCGGCCTGTATCACTATCAAATACGCATTTAAGGCTGACTGAACTTCCTCCTCATTTGCTTTGCCCATCCATTCTTTAGTTAGAATCAAATGGCCGGTAGAAGAAACTGGCAAAAATTCCGTAATACCTTCTACCAAACCATAAACCAACGCATCGCCGTAATCCAAAGCCGAGTGCTGATCCGAATTCACTATAGTGGAATTATTCTCAACGCTGAAGACAGGCGTCGCCATTCCAAGTACAAAGAAAAATAAGATTCCAAGAAAACTTCGCATCCTGTAAAGCTTCAAGCGACTTTTGACCTTCCGTGGCAAGATGGAAAATTGCAAGTCTTGGCAAAACGGCAATCCATCTGTTATGCTTGTGACCATTCGAACTCCAATCAATATGTCGATTGAAATGACTGAAACGACTCTAAACAATTATTCCGCCAAAGCTGAATCGGGCAATGACTTGGATGAGGCTGAGATTGAGGCTGCCTCGGACCTTCTCACTTCCCCTGACCCAGATGCCGTGGACAAAGAACGGTTCCTTTTAGCACTTGC
>CALBIN010000468.1 GCA_937893275.1 uncultured Opitutia bacterium
CCCGATCACCTTGTTGTGGCCGACGTCGTGCATGTTCACCTTCTCGCCTTCGATTCCGGGCAATCCCGTGTAGCGGTGACCCAACTCATCGACGGTGAAGGCCACGACGTTGGTAAGGCCCGAAATGAGAGCCCCGAGCAATACCTCGGTGTGACCAACCTGACGGTCCAAGGTAGTCATATCGGGGTCAAGGTATTTTGGATCGAGCTTGGGAACGTGCCGGCGGATGACGTCGGACATGGCGTCGATCTTACGGTTGCGTTCGCGGATCGCTTCCACCGAATCGGCATAATTCCCGACCTTGGCTTTCTCAAAACCGCCGAGGGATCCCGCTACGGCTCCTTCGTTCTGGGCGACGAACTCAAGAACCTTACGGTCCAACTGGTATTGAGTCTTGGCGGACTGGTCGGTTGAGACGGACTTGAAGAGTTCCTCCATGGCGACACGGGGCGAACCGAAGGCATAATTGGGTTGCTGAGGACCACGGGCCGAAAAACCGGTGGCCACGTCGTCCAAAGTGCCGCGGGCATTGCCCCCTCCGAGAGGGAAACAGGCCAGCTCGATATGGTCGGCGGGCGAGGGAAAGAGTTTGGCCAGTTCAAAGTCGACGGTTGCCCACTTGATTGAACTGGGGCGTTCGTTGGCTTTGAACACACCCAGCGAGGAACACCAGGAATGATGGCCCGTCGTGCACATCTTGCCGGAGAGCCCCTGCAGGATGGTGAGGTTTTCCTTGTGGGCGGAAAGTGGGTCCATCCATCCGGGAAGGTCGAGCGAATCGAGGTCGAGCTGGAAGGGCTCCTTGCGCTTTTCCTTTTCGAGGGTTTTCTCATCCAGACCGGGCGGCACCATTACGCGGGGCCAAAGACCGTTGCCTCGGTGCATGAAAATGAAGCGCATGGGAGGCTTGGCTGATTGGGCAGCCCAGGATGAGTCCTTCGCAAACGCCAATGCGCCGGCTCCGAGGAGGGATTGCTTAAGGAAGTCTCTGCGAGTGTTCATGGCGAATGATGGATTACTTACGGTACCTGAAGGAGTCAGAGGTTAAAAGGGAAATAATGACCTCTTTGAAACTTCCTCCGCTTCGAACGTAAGCCTGATCGGCGTCCAGGAGGGTTTGCGAATCGGACGTGAATTCGTTGCGTCCCATGTAAAAACGAAAGGCATGCCGGATGATCGACTGGCGGACCCGGGCTGAGTTGGCCAACCGGTCGATCAGATCAAAGGGGTCGGAGACTTCGCCATCCAGATTCGAATCACCAGTGCCCCGCAACGCTCCCGACGTGCTGACGGATTTGGTTTTGTAAAGGTTGGCTCCGTTTTTCTTCTTTGCCTTGGCCAGAAGCTGTTCCTCGTACTCCAAGGGCTCGTCGAGGCGGTAGCGCCCGAAGTCGTCGAATACCTCGAATGGAAAACCAAGCGGGTTCATCCGCTCATGGCATTTCCGGCATTCGGCCTGTCCGGTAACCGACTCGACCCGTTCGCGAAGCGTCTTGTGAGGATCCTCGGGTACTTGCGCGTCAACGGTGATGGGCACGTCGGGCACACTTCCAGCGAGAAGCTTTTCCCGGATCCAACGTCCTCGCTTGATCGGGTCGGTATGAAAATTGGAAGAGTGCGCGATCAACCAGGCGGGGTGAGTCAGTAATCCTTTGCGTTTCGAAAGATCGAAGGGTTGCTCGACCGGGTAGTCCCAGAACTCCACGTCGTCCAGGCCCTTGTGGTTTTTGTTCTCCACTCCCCCGTAACGGAAAGGGTTTGGCGTGGGCGGCAGATTGTAAAATACGGAATGATTGTAGGTGTAGCCATGCGCAAAAGAAGGTGTGGTAAACGGGGTGCGTCCCTTGCCGATCGTTTCCCCCCAGAAATGCATGTGGCGCATAAATTCGCGCTTGGATTTCGTACCCGAAACACGAACGGATTTCTTGGTGCTTAGAAAATCCAGGTTCTCCTCAATGACCTTCTCCGGGTTTTGCTTCCAATCCGTGTTTTTGAGCCTTTCATAGGCCTCCGTCCATTCCGCAATGATCTTGTGCCCCGTTTCATTGTCTTTGTCGTGGTAAACGAAAAACTCATCGGTGGTCAGCAAGTTTTCGAAAACCTTCTCGTCCTTCTTCAGATACCAATCCACCACGCGGTCGGCTTCCTTGATCAGAAACCCGGGAGTGCCCAAGGTGCCACGTCCGGGATTCTGGTAGTAGCCGTCACTGCGCTCGATATCCTTGAAAACCTTGGCGGCTTTCGGATAGCCGAAGAATTCACGAAAGAAGCGGACGATCTTGGGGTGTGACGTTTCGTGGGAGCGCATGTTCTTGCCACTGATCTTATGGTCGACGGGCCCCTTGTAATAATTTTCGTCGGCAAGCAGACGCACCACTTCGCGACGGTAGTCGTCCTTGGATTTGAGACGCCCCTCTTGAGCGGCTTTGGATAGTTCGGGATCGGGACTGCGGTCTCCCAAGGCGTAGGCGATCGCCAAACTGCCTTCTTGGGCGGTGAGCTTGCGCCGCCCGAACTCGTCGGGTTCGCCACCTCCCAATTCCAAGCGATAAAGAAAATCGGACTCGAGCAACACGGCAAAGAGCATTTGGCGCAACCCTTCCGAATTTCCGGCCAGTTCAATGGACGATCGCAACAGTTCGACGTATTTGGCAAGCTCCTCCTTCGTCGGTTTGCGCATCAATACGCAATCGAACTGTTCCTCGACCGCAGCGTTCATTTCCTCATCCGTTGGGGGTTCTGTCTTGAGAACAATTCTCTCGAAGGCCTCGGGCGTAACTTTGGGATACCAGCGATCCTTGCTGCTCAAACCTTTGAGCAGTTCCTCTTTTTGCGGAGTCTTCAAACGGGCGGAAAAAATTTGTTTGCCCGCTATCCATTTGGCGTTGCCCAACATGACCAACAAATGCCCTCCGTCCAAGGTCGTGACGTCATAATCACGAACCCCCGAACGATCGGGCAGCAAGAAGGGGTTCTTCACTCCGTCAAACTGGCGGGTCGAAAACCCTCTTTTCTCATGATCGCTCAAGCGCAGAACGCTCATCACCCTTTCATGGAAAATCCTCGGACTGACCAGCCACCTCCGGGAGGGCGAGAAAGGTTTGTCCTTTATCTCCCCGCTGAAGAGTTTTTCATGGTCAACGTAATTTCCGTAGCTGGGGTAACGCAGCTTTTCCTCAAACCTAGAGGCCTTGTGCTTCCGGAGCTCAGCGGTCATCCAGTCATATAACTGCTCCCGTTCAGAATCACTTGGCTGAGCTTTCCTTTTTTTGGGCGGCATCTCCTTGATGAAGATTTGCTCCTGCACACGATTCAACAAATCCAACCGGTCTTTCAGGGACAAGGTCGCCAAGTTATCCAACCGGACCTCTCCCTTCTTGGTCTCATCGTCGTGGCAATCGAAACAGTAGTTCGCCATCAGGTCCTCCATCTTTTCGGGCATGGCAAACGGAGCCGACCAAAGCCCACCCA
>CALBIN010000469.1 GCA_937893275.1 uncultured Opitutia bacterium
GAAAACCTTCCTCCCGACGGCAACCTTTTCATCATGATGTATGTTGATGAAAGTGGTTCTATCCTTTCTACTCGCAAAGCTCTTATGGAAATGCGTGACGGCATGATGAAGGATGCTCTTCTGCCCTACTACATGAACGACGAGAGCTTATATAATCGTCGTGTGAAAGTAGTCGGCTCAAAAGAGATCGGAACTCCTGGAATTGCGGAAGATGGTGAACGCTCACTTGAATTCTTTGCGGCAGCCGCGAAGAAGGAAAATGTTCTTGCACTTGCTTTTCAGGATGAAGGTGCACCGTCCTATCATTTGCCGACTTTCAACAAGAACCCCGAGAAACATTATCTCAAGGACTTGGGTGTGCTTCGCAATCGGTTGAACGGTTTTGGCGGAGTCTATCGGGGAGTCATGTTCCAAGTAGATAGGGGAAAGACTTTCGCTAAATCGTTCAAGGAGTTTGTTCAAAGTGCTTGGCAGGGAGAGAATTATCTCTCTGGAAACGGTCACAACTTGAAACCTTTTTACTGGCAGGAAAATCGTAATCACATCCGTAATCATGATGGCGTTGTCTTTAGTGATGAGTATCACATTCAGTCTGAAGGCGACTCCCAATACTATATGGACACGATTTTCAAGGCTGCTAAAAAAGTTGGCTTGGACTTGGGGACTTACGGTGGTGGACTTGAAGACGGTAAGTACAATGCCAAAATACGAGAAGAGCAGTAGTAATTGATTTAAACTGAGGACTTTTAGCCGGAAGGTCAGTTCCCGACCGGCCACCTAAACCATGTCGAGCAAGTTGATAGCTTCTTTTGTACTTGCCGGTGGATTGGCGGTGGCGATGGGAGCGGGCTTTCTAGTTGGAGGCTTGATTTTAGGCGCTGCACTCCTCTTTGTCGCATTAGGCCAATTGGCTCTTTCTCACCTTGCTTTTTTCGAGGAGCGGAAGCGTCGACTACCGCGAGCCGTGGGCCCTCTTCCATGGGTGAACTTGGCGATGTCCTACCTTTTGGTTGCCATGGCCTTGGGGCTTTTCTTGCTCAATACCCTCTCTGATGATCGTCAGGACACCATAGCTAAGGCTGGGCAAGCTCCGGGCGATGAAACCGATGGGCAGAATATTCCCGAGAGTTTGGGGACCAATATAGCTTCGGGTGGAGAAAGGGCCCGTTTGGGCAATGTCGGTCGAGGTGAAGGTGACGATGCTACGAAGGGAGGGGCTAATGAGGATAATCAAAATGCCATGCGGGAAGCACAGGTGTTCGATCCTGATATTGCCGGAGCTGTTGCCGGAACAGGTCAGTTGACTAATGTTTCCGCTCAAGAGATTCCGGATCAAGTTGAACCTGGCGAGGCTGACTTGGGCAAAGCCGATGCCGTTGACGAACTGTTGGCTCGTGTGGGCGAGGACGACGAAAACGTGGAAGTGGGCGACCCTGACGCCGAACTCGTGTTCGAAGAAGATGACAATTCACTCGCTTTCGACGTTACGGTATTTCAAGGCGATAAACGTGAACCTGACGTGGTGCGTAAGGCTAAAGGTCAAGAGGTTCGAAACGTCCGTGCCAACCAAAACAGTCTTGGCATTGCTGTTCCCAAGTCCATGAGTGGTCGTTGCGACAAGCTGGGCAGATTTTCTCGATTAAACCGTGCCGGCGTACAGAATCCGGTGGCTGTGGAAAAGGCAGTGACCAAATCTCTCGATTGGCTGACTCTCAACCAAAACGAGGACGGTTCGTGGGGTAAGACTGCTCAAGGAGCCATGACTGGCTTTGCCTTGCTTTGTTACTTGGGTCATTGTGACCTTACGGATTCCGTCGTTTACGGGGAAGCCGTAAGCAATGGAATCAACTATCTTGTCGACTTGGGCTTCAAGAAGGATGGCTGGCTGTACACCACTAACAATCGACACGGTGCCGCTTATGCTCAAGGGATCGCTACTTATGCCTTGGCGGAGTCTTACGGCATGACGGAGAAGGATTTTATTTTGCCAACGCTGGCAAAAGCCGTTCACCGAATTGTGTCCGGGCAGAAACAGGACGGTGGATGGTATTACTTGGAGGAACGCAAAGGCCCGAATAATATGCGTTTCGATGACTTTGGAAAGAACGTCAAGGATGCCAGTGATACCTCGGTTAGTGGTTGGCAGTTCCAAGCTCTCAAGGCTGCTTTCAATACTGGTGCGGTTTTTCCGGGAGTCGAGCCTGCCCTAGAGGCGGCTGTGAAGAACTTTTATCGTGTATATTCACCGAAGAACGGTGGCTTTGGTTACCGCAAGGCCTCGGATTCCAATAACATCAGACATAAGTTGACTGGCGTTGGTTCGTTGGGTTTGCAGTCTTGGAAGACGGGACATCCTTCCAAAGAGAAAAAGAGAGAGGTTCTAACGAAAGCTACTCAACATATTCTAAAGACCAATAAAGGCATGAGTTATGGTAGCGAAGATTCGAATCTCTATTCTTGGTATTACGATACTCAGGCCCTGTTTAATTACGGTGGAGCTTCATGGGTATCATGGAATCGTAGGATGGAACCTATGCTTTTGGCTGCTCAAAACGCTGATGGCAGTTGGCCTGCCGAAGGGAGCAACCTGACTGCCAAGCGAGGCGGGAAAGATGCCGACGTATATCGTACGACTCTTTGTACCCTCATGCTAGAGGTGTACTATCGTTACGTCTACTGAGTTGCTCTTAGGCAAAGCTATTTCAGCTATGTCGTCGATACCGTTCAAACTTCTCCACATAGTTTTCCCGTTGGCGGCGATCACCTCTGTTTGCGCTCAACTTGGCGAACTTCCTACCAAGTCTAAAGGAAAGCTAGATGGCATTCTAGTGGCCAAGGGAAATGCTTGGATAGAGGTCAAGGATGACAAAGGTTACCCTCATCGTTATCTCCCTAGTTGGGTCGGTGGTCCTCCCAATCGCGGGGGGGGGTACGATCGAGCCGTTTTGAGTCAACTCGACGAAATCCCCGTCGGCAACCGGGTTCAACTTACTTGGCATTGGGACGGTCATTTGCGGGTTGATCGCTTGAAATTGCTTCGTCCATATAAAAGAAAGGGGGTCACGGTGGGCACAATCCTGGACAAGGGAGACAATTGGGTGGAGATGGGTTCTACCCGTTTTGGAATTCCCTTTCGCTATTACGCAAAATGGGTGGGTGGATTACCCGAAAGAGGAGGAGGGTATCATGAAGCAACCTTATCTTCTCTCGAAGAATTGCAACCGGACGACAAAGTCAAATTAACTTGGGTCTTTGACGTACGCCCGCGAATCGTGTCCTTTCACGGTGTCGAGGAAGAAGAGGATGTTTTCGTGCCCTTTTATGAAAAGGTCGACCTGTTTCGTCCGCGCCCTCGACCGGTCAAACCTTCCGGTCCTGCGAATCCTTTCGATCAGGTCACTCCCCAAGCACCCAACACTCTAAATCCCTTTGATCGAGGTGCCGGCAGCCCTTTCGATCATGTTTCGCCTAACGCCTCTCCAACCGCCCCTTCTGTCAGTCCCTTCGATATGACGCCTGCATCATCTATTGATCCAGTGCCCGGTGCTTCCAATCCTTTTGATCAGGCGTCACCCGCACCAGTCTCAACCCCGTCGCCCTTTGATCCTAATATCCCCGCCAATCCCTTTGACGCACAACCATCCCCGGTTCCTGCCAACCCGCTCGACCGATAGATTGGGCTTTGGCTAACTTTTCGCCAACCAATCCGTTCGCGAATTTTAGTAATCGAACCCTAATACAAGAATTTTATGTTTTAGGGCAGAAGACTGTGGTCTTCGGCTTTTTTCTCAGAACCGGTCGTGGTTTCCTTGTCGGTGCGAATTATTTCTCGTCTCCGCTCGTCTAAAATACTCAATTTACTGCCATCTGGCAGAAACCAGCGCGCCCCCCAGGATTTTCCATCCAACCAAGCTCGCATCACGCGGTATCGCTTTTTTGTAATTCGTTCGTGAAGAGCGATTATGTGACTGTCTGGGTCACTCGTCCACAGAACTTCGATCACCTTGCCATTCTTGTCGATACCCAGGACCTCTATCGCCGGCGTAGTTTTCCGGCGATTAATGCTTCGAACCTCATGAGGGTCGAGAGATTCTTCCGAATTTTCTACAGCCGCAATGCCGTGTTCGTCGCGAAGAAATTCGGCTCTTTTTTTGGCTGTCTCATAATCTTCAAAAGTATGATCGTAATGTTTTTCAAGGAAGGAACCGCTCAGGTCTCTGATCACAATTTTGAAAATATTGGTAGACCATACGGGCACGATTTCGTTGCCTCTTTCATCCAAGGCAAAGATTTTCGCCGGTTGGTCTTCTCGGTTACGATATGCGGGCAATTCTTCAATCGCCTCATAAGCGGATTCCATGGCAAGGGAGAGACCTTTGACGTCGGCTTCATAACCTTCGTCCATCAATCGTCCATTTGGTAGTTTGATTGCCAATGTCTTAACCTTTGGGAAGTATCGGACTTGATCGCCATACAGACTGCCGTTGGCATCGAAATTACCTCTTTCTCGTAGTAATGGCGAGGTAGAGTTCGCCTCTTCGCCTTCGTAGAAATACGCGTTATAAACCCCAGAGGGCGCATCATCTACGAATTCGCATGTGTAGCGTAGCTTTGATTGTGCCTTCATTTCCCCTATTTCGAAACCTTTCTCTTTCAATTCCTCGAAAAATCGTTCCACCTCGTCATTAGAATATCGATAATAGAAGTTACACGGTCCGTTTAGCTTTCCATTCGCATAAGTTTTTTCGGAGACCAATTCTCCCGCTCCGCCATAAGCAGTGAATTTACCGTGTCGAAGGCCTTTTCTGTATTCTCCTTTGGACAAGGGGATTTCGTTTTCGCGCCAAAAGGTGAAGTTGCCGTCTCGAATGCCGTTAAAAAAACTGATTTCAAAACGCCGATGCCCGTTGGGATGGTCCTGAACCAGTATACATGTTATAGGATCCTCTTTACCTATTTCATATAAAATAAGCTTTTCCTCTTTGTTCTTTCGATACTCAACGTCAATCGCCCTAAATTCTTTTTCACTGTCACATCCGGTTAGCGATGCAAGTGTAACAGCTAATATTACTGACCAAGTGAGAGACAATTTCATCGAGCTAACTTAAGGTATCTGTAATTCCTTTTCTCAAGATAGCTCTGTCTTTTGCCTCCGAGCAATGGAAAAATCACTTGGTCCTTTTGCGGACTTGTTCGGCGATTTCCAATACGTCCTCGGCGGGCAAGGTCACGATTTGGGTTGGTTTGCCCGACACCATCTTGTACACGCCGATCCCGAGCCAATTGCCGGACGCATCGAAAACCGGAGTCCCGGGGGACAAGCGATCGATTACATAATACTC
>CALBIN010000470.1 GCA_937893275.1 uncultured Opitutia bacterium
TAAAGACTGTGGGTACCTCACTTGCCGGAGTAGGCGAGAAAATTAGCACCGTCACCGATGAGGTGGCCGGTGTGAAGGCTTCCGTTTCCAATGTGAGTCAAGAGGTCGCCGGGGTAAAAGCTACCGTCACCAACGTCAGTGAGGAAGTGGCGGGGGTAGGGGATAAGGTTCAGAGCGTCACCCAGCAAGTAGCCAATATTGCCGAAACAACTACAGAGGCAGTAGCCGAGCAGAAGGAAGCACTAAACAAGATCAGCGAGCGCCAAGCCAAGTCACTCAACGAAATTTATTCGAATTATGCGACAAACAAAGTAAAGCTCACCATGACTTTTCGTCATAAGGGTGGCTTCCTCGGAGCTGAAAAGGTGGACACTTACGAAACTGAAACCATTATCCTCGTCGATGGCACCTTCGCTTACACTCTAGTTCATGCCAAAGACAGTCCCTTTCGTCTCGAACCTTTTCACCGCAAGCTCATCGAGGTCAGTGGCACTATCACCGGAGAAGGCATCAAGACGCCTATCCACGTTAACGAAGTCGCCTTCATGGACGACCCTCGCATGTTGATCGTCCCCGTCTATGTCAATCCTCGTGAACTGGAGGAAAAGAACGACGTTAAGCTTTTTCGAACTCCCAAGGACCCGCACATGTTTTCCGAAGCCGTCGTGGTCGATGTTGGGAAATCAAATTTCGGCCAAACCGATTTTATCCGCGATGGTTTAGACGGTCGTTACATTCGTGTGAAACACAACCGCTTCACCTTCATTACAGGAAAATTCGATCCGGGAAAAGGCGATCTTGTCTTTGCCAAGAGCGGAGAAGTTCTGGGTATCATGGTCAACAACGACTACGCCTTCCATATACAAAACCTTGGGGCTCGCATCCGAATGGGCACGCGTACTCCTCTGGGCAAATCGTTTGATGCTCCCAAGACTACCGACCTTCTGGCAAGCCTCGGCAAGAGCCTGAAAACCCTTCAGCAAAAGTTTCGCTGATTCTTGCAATTAGGATCGAGTTCCGCAAGACTCCCTCCCTTTTTGCCGAATATTACGCATGAAGGAAGACGATAACCATGTTGAGGGATCCGGCCAATCCGCCGATTCTTCTGACGCTCCAAACTCCCATTTGGAAGAGTCGAATCTGTCCATCGGGGAATCGCTCGGGAAATTCTTCAAAGCAAAAGGCCTCGCCGAGATGGTGCGTGGGCGTGGTTTCTTTCCCGGTCTTATCGAGCTTCCCAAGGATCGTACCCATTGGTCGGTCGCCATCATCTTAATCCTTCTAGCTTATTTACTTAGCTTCTATGCACGACTGGAGTGGATTGAGTTTGCCCAAGCCACCTATGTCGATGCGAACGGGGAAACCCAGTTGATTCGTCCGCAAATGGTCAAGGATGGCGTGGCCGTGGCCAACACTCACGACAGTTTCTATTTCGGTAGTATCCTTCAGAAAGCTCATTTGGGCTTGCATCAAAACAACAACCTCCTTCCATCCGCCATTTATTCAGGAGCAATCACGGGTTTGCCCTATGCTTTGCTAAAGCTCTTCCCCTCCCTCACCATCGAGCAATTGCTGCTGTGGTTGCCGGTTTGGATAGCCGGACTGGTCTGTATTCCGCTCGTGCTGATCGGTCGCCTATACGGTTCTACTCTGTGGGGCTTTTTTGCCGCCTGCCTTGCAGGTGTAACCCACAGTTATTACAACCGTACTCTGGCGGGTTATTACGACACCGATATGTTCTCCATTACGGTGCCCGCGTTCGCCATTTACTTTCTACTTGGAACGAGCCGTAGGGAGTCCCTTCATTATGCCTTGGCGGCAGCGTTAACCCTCTACTTGTACCGCTTTTTTTATGCATCCGGGCAAGCAATTACAGGTTCTCTGGCCGTTGCCTTCATTGGCTACAGATTTGGCTTGATCATTTTGGACTTCATTGCGTCCAAATTGCGTGGAGAAAAGTTCGACTGGCTTGGTTGGTCCACCATCTTCAGCTGCTTATCTTCTATCCTCATCGGCTGGGCTACTTATGCTGAAGCATGGTCTTACGGTAGCGCCATCGAAACTTCTCCGGGACGCTTCTGGATGGGATTGTTGCTTTTGCCGTTCGCTTGGTTCCTCTTTATCCACATTACTACTGAGCGTGCAGTTCCTGAGTCAGATTCTAAACTTCGTCAAGATAAGCCCGAGAAAGAATGGGGATCATCAGTCAAACAGGATAAGTGCAAGTTCGGTTTTCCCAAGATATTTGTTCCACCTATCGTAGTAGTCGGATTGACTGTTTTCGGAGTTGCTTATGCTGCCATGTTCGGGGGCGTTCAGGGTAAGATTTTTGCCAAGTTGTCTCGCTATGTGGGGGCAGGGGAGGGGGCGGCTTTAGCTACTTCTGCAGAAAAGGGTTATCATCTTCAGTTTACGGATGTCCTTTCAACCGTTAGAGAAGCAAGCCAAATCTCGCCCGATGTGGTTCGCAATCGTATCCTCGGAGACACCCCCTCGTGTTCTTGCCCGAGATGTCTTCCAAATCCCAAGCGAAAAGACGCCCTAATTATTCCTACAGCTTTGTTTGGTTTGTTTGGTTTGGGGCTTCTTATTCTATGGCGTTGGGAGTTTTGCATGACTATCCCTTTCGCCGCAATTGCCTACTATTGCTTTGAAGGGAAGGTCGGTCTGCG
>CALBIN010000471.1 GCA_937893275.1 uncultured Opitutia bacterium
CAGGTAATGCGAAACCCATCGTAAGGTAGCGCGATAATGGAACGATTCCCTGATGTAACCGATATGGGTTCGTCCAAGACGAAATATTCCCGATCGGCGTCTTGCTCGACCGGTTCGGCCTCTTGCACCAAGTTTACGAAGGGTCGGGCGGAACCGTCCATAATCGGAGGTTCGCTGGCGTCCAATTCCACCACCGCATTATCCACCCCACAACCGGCAAGGGCACTCATGACATGCTCGATGGTATGCACCTTGGCATTGCCCTCGCTAATGGTTGTGCTCCGCACAAATTCAGTCGCGTTTTCAGATTTTGGCCGAATTTCGGGTTTTCCGAAAAGGTCCACCCTACGAAAGACGATACCAGCGTTTACGTCAGCAGGCTTTAGGGTGAGCGTTACCGCTTCGCCCGTATGGAGAGATTTCCCCTTAAGACTGCGTTCTCTTAGAATTGACCTTTGCTTAGTCCCCATACACGGGAAATGATGTTACCCGAAGGTTGTTAGACTGTAAAGCCGTAAGCTTGATGAGGTTTCTACCTCAAGGCTTGCAAAACGAGTAGGTGGTCAGTAAATACAAGATTTAGGGAAATGGCCATTATCAGTAAAACTAAGCGAAAGTACTTCAAGCGAATGTACTACCGAAAGATGGAGACACTCCTTCGGTCAAATTCATACAAGAAAACGATTGGTCGTTTCATAATAGCGATTTGCTTTGTCGTCTCGGGAATTCTTGCCGGACTACTTTATCTCGGAAGGTAATTCCTAAGTGAACCGAGAGGTTCTAGTTTCACTCCGGAACAAGGGCTGCTTTCTCGTCGAATGCTCCAGACTTTAAAGTTTTAGCCCATGTCAGATAGTTAGCGATCTTATCCTCAGGAGCCAAAGTGTCGTCTTGAGCAAAGTCATATAATCGTTCGTAGAGATTAACCTTTAGAAAATTCCCTAAACGGAGGTTGGCTACCTTATCCCCCATCAAAACGGCCAAAAGAGGACCCATTTCTGTTACTCGAGAATGTTGCTTGCCGAGAGTAACTCGATTGGAAGCTTCTCGAAACTGTTCTAGGAGCTCGAAAGTTTCAGCATCCTTCAAATCAAGATTGTTGGCGGCAATGCCCAAACGAGACAATTTTTTCAATCTTTTGATAGGACTGATGTCGGATACGAAGTTGCCGGAAAGACCCAGCACTCGAAGTTCGTCCAGATTGGCAACAGGTTGAATATCTGTGAAATGATTGTGCTGCAAATGGAGTTCGCGAAGCGAAGTCAGTTTCCTTAAGGCACGCAAATCACTGAGACGATTTTCGGTAAGGTAAAGGTATTCGAGATTGGTCATGTCGAAAAGCCCGCGAACATCCGACAAGTGGTTGTCGGACAAGACTAATCTCCGAAGAGAAGTGAAGTCCTTGAAATCGTTAGCGTTCTTTAGTTCATTTGCTCCAAGAAGTAGAATTTCTATGCTCGGCAAATTAGACATGGAAGAGAGTTCGGTAATTCGGTTCTCGAAAAGATATAATTCTTTCAAACGAGAAAGGCCTTGGAGTTCGCCGAAGGGATCATGATCACGCTTCCCATTGCCGCTGAAGTCCGAGAAAGGCTCATTGGCATCGAAAGATTTGTTCTTATTCTGATCCTCGTAAGGTTCTGATGCTCCCAGCTGGTTTCCTTGAAGATGAAGAACTTCTAGGTTTTTGAGTTTTGAAATTCCTTCCAGATCGAGAAGACGATTGTTGGAGGCATCAAACATTCGTAGCGCACTGAAATTGCCAATGCCGCTCAGTCCACGGAGACGGTTGTTCGCGACTCGAAGCTCTTCCAGTTTCCATGGCGCCTTTTGCCGATTTGCATGAATGCCAACCAACTCGACTTTC
>CALBIN010000472.1 GCA_937893275.1 uncultured Opitutia bacterium
ATGAAAACCTACCTCTGCAGCCTCTTTCGCAGTAAAAGACTCTAGCAATCTCGGTAAACGCCACCATAGGATCGACAAGCCGCATACGAGCAATACGATGATGCCGATAAAAAGCCGCAGGCAAAATCGCCTGACCCGCAAAGTTTTGAGTTCCTTTTCACTCATGTCATTTGCACGATGCGCGATGGAAGGAGAGTGGAAAGACAAAAGAGTTTACTTCCTTTGACTAAAAAAGCCGTTATGGCTAACGTTTTACAAAATTAAATTTCCATTATGACAAAGGTAGGATTCATTGGTGCGGGAGATATTTCGCTGTTGCACGCCGAGGGCGTCAAGGAAACGCGGGAAGCCGAGCTGGTCGGCATCTGGAACCGTACTCGTTCGCGGGCCGACGAGAAGGCCGCCTTGTTCGGCTGCCAAGTGTTCGACTCTCCCGAAGCTCTTATGGAAGCCGTGGACGTCGTCTATGTTCTCACGAACATGGAGACTCATCACGAGTATGCCCTAATGGCTATCGAACGTGGTTGCCACGTACTCGTGGAGAAGCCGACTGCCATCACCATTGACGAAATCCTCGAGATGAAGGAAGCCGCCGCCGCCAAGGGCGTAAAGATCGCTCCCGTGCACAATTACATTTACGAGCCAAGCGTGATGCGGGCCAAGGATCTCATTGAAAGTGGCAAGCTTGGCGACTTGGTCGCCGTGTACGTTCTCTACAACATTCACCATCCCGAGGAGGTGGCTGCGCGATATCCGGGCGTCATTCGACAAATCCTCACTCACCATGCCTACTGTACCCTCTACGCAGTGGGAGAACCGGAAAAGGTTTCCTGCATGAAAGCCACTGTCAACGATGGCTCGGTACTTCAAGAAAACATTGCCATGGCCACCTTGAAGATGAAGAACGGGGCTCTCTCCCACCTTTGCGCCAGTTTCGCCGCCGACGACCATGCGGGTGACCCCTGGACCTTCATGATCAAGGTGATCGGCACAAAGGGCGCCACTCGCTACAGCTACAGAGATTGGGTGGAAAACACTCCCGCCGTAGTCCATTCTCAAACCTATTCCGCCTATCCGTATACCATCCGGGCAACAGGCAAGCATTTCATAGAAAGAGTAGTCGGACTTGGTGAAGAGCCACTTTCCACTTTGGAAGATGCCGTGACCTGTATGAAGATAATAGAAGCCTGCGAAACCTCCGTCGAGGAAGAACGCCACGTTGGTATCGAATAATTCCGAATCGATCATGGTCCGCATCGTAGCGATTTGGCGAGATTCACTTCACACGATCCTCGACGTCTACGAGCGACGTCGCGGTCCTCTAAGAATATTCTTCCCGCTCCTATTCCTGTTCTTCGTTTTCCTTAACGTAGGTTGCTACTGGTGGGGAATATTCACCGCCTTCCCGCAGTACATGCTTACCCAAGAGGCAAACCACTACCTAAAACTGCAGTTCCCAGTGGGAATCCTCGGAGCCCTTTTTGATAGCCTATCCTTCTTCGTCACAATCTGGATCATTCGCCGAGCCCTCATCGCCAAAAGCACTACCGAATACGTAATGCACCTCTCGCTCGACTTAGTAATTGCAGTGATCGCGACTTTTTGGGTGCTCTTCGTCTTCACTACAGGTGGATGGTTCATAAGCCTGTTCGAGTCCGCACCGGAAGAACTGACACTTCGAAGCGAGAAATACACCACTCGAACCGTTCAGGCCCTGCAGGATCCCACGGGACGCGAAAACGCGAAGAACATATACTTTGGAATCATTATGGGCGTATCGGCCGCTCTGCCCACCTGCCTTCACCTATTGCTCTTTTTTCGCTCCTGCCTCCAAGCTTTAAGAAAAAAACTATTCGGGGCCACAATCAGCAATAAGCAAACGAAGTAAAGGAGTCCATTATCCGAGAAATAAAGGAGTCGATTATATCGCTTGCATTATATGCGAACTTACTAAAGCATGGCAATTATGCCGAGCATTTACGACCTAAAGCCAAAGTTTCAAGGTCTATTGCGACCGATCACGAACAGTTTGGTTAATCTTGGCGTCACCGCAAACCAAGTGACTGTTTTTGCCGCAGTCTTATCGATCGGAGCGGGAGGTTGCCTTGCTATTTGGCCAGAGAAGAAGTGGCCCTTGCTCATAATTCCTGGCATGTTGTTCGTTCGCATGGCATTGAACGCGATCGACGGCATGCTGGCTCGCGAACATGACATGAAATCCGATCTGGGGGCAGTGCTCAATGAAATCGGAGACGTAGTATCGGACTCCGCCTTATATTTGCCTCTGGCGCTGCTGCCTGGCTTTCGCCCCGAACTGATTGTCGTCATCGTGCTACTTTCCGTAATCAGTGAAATGACTGGAGTCGTAGCCGTCCAAATCGGAGCGAGTCGGCACTACGAAGGCCCCATGGGAAAAAGCGATCGCGCCTTCGCCTTCGGATTGATCTGCCTTTTAATTGGCTGTGGCGTATCGGTAGAACCTTGGCTTGATGTTGCACTTGGCGTAATTCTACTTCTGCTCTTGGTAACGATCGTCAACAGAGCCAAACATGCCTTGCAGGAGGTAAAATGAACTTCATGACGCTCGATCCATCCGTTCGATGGAGCCTCGCGGCAATATTCGGAGCTCTCGTCCTCTCAACCGTAATCGTTCAAGCGCTTAGTCGTCTCAAGCCGGCCGGAGATTTTGCCAATCTCCGCCAACGGGTGAACTCTTGGTGGGTAATGGTCACGGTATTTTCTCTGGCCATGACGCTTAACCGAAACGTATCGATCGCCTTCTTCGCAATCATCAGTTTCTTGGCCCTCAAGGAATTCCTATCCCTGATTCCGACAAGACGGGCGGATCGGCGGGTATTGTTTTGGGCATACTTGGCGATTCCACTGCAATTTTTCTTCGTATACTTGGAATGGTACGGGCTGTTCATTATTTTCATTCCCGTTTATATGTTCCTCTTGTTGCCTCTCCGGATGGTCACGATTGGCCAGACAAAAGGGTATGTCCGTGCGGCAGGAACCATCCATTGGGGGCTCATGCTTACGGTTTTTTGCCTCAGTCACACCGCATTCATGCTGGTTCTTCAGGAATCCAAGGCATCTAATTCATCCCCCGGACCAGGTCTTGTTCTCTTTCTAGTCGTGCTTACCCAGCTAAACGACGTCTGCCAGTTTATTTGGGGGAAATCACTCGGGCGCCGGAAAATACTGCCTAAAGTCAGTCCCGGAAAAACTTGGGCGGGCTTTCTGGGAGGAGTGTCCACCACAACCGTAATCGCGTGGCAGGCGGGTCCATTCCTAACCATGCTCAACGAATGGCAATCCGCCGTTGCCGGATTGATAATAGGGGTCGGAGGATTCGTTGGTGACGTCAACCTCTCGGCTTTGAAACGCGACCTGCAGGTTAAGGACAGCGGCAGTCTACTTCCGGG
>CALBIN010000473.1 GCA_937893275.1 uncultured Opitutia bacterium
CGAAAGAGCTTCCTGACATAAGCTTTGAGATATGGAGTTAGTTTTAGTTGCTGGGGAAACTTGCATCAGAGTGCAAGCCTATTTATCAAGAGATCTAGACATAATGCATTGAAAAAAAGCTATTTTAGCTTGAAAAGAGGCAGTCGCCCACACGACGGTCTAAGTTGGCTAGCCACGGAGGATGAAACGGACCACGCAGGGAAAGCAATCGCTTTGCGTCAAGACTACTGATTTTCTTGTGCTTCTCGTGCCGCCTCTTCTGCCTCTCGCTCGTCAACCAGTTCACGCAATTCTTTACCCGCCTTAAAAAAAGGAACCTTTTTTGAAGGAACATCCACTTTCTGACCGGATTTTGGATTACGCCCAACCCTTGCATTTCTTTGCCTTATTCGAAAACTACCAAACCCTCTTAATTCGACTTTCTTTCCTTCAGCCAATGAATCGGTAATACTTGAAAAAACTGTATTAACGACAACTTCGGTCTGTTTTTTAGTCAGATTAATTTGGTTCGCTACTTTTTCTACAAGTTCTGCTTTAGTCATCTAAAAGTCTCCCCCCCACACGGATCAACAATTTTAATGATACTGAAAATTGGATTTAAAAAATTATAGCATTCGGAATAATTAAGTCAACCCCTTTATTTTAATTGAGTTAAGAAGATTTAGGCCCGATCGAGCAGCGAAAAATTCCTAAAACCCGCCAGTATGAACGCGTTTTAAAAGTTAGAAGAGGTGGAAAGCTCTGGGCCAGGGAAATTCCGACAGACCATTGTTTTTATTGAGGAAACCAAAGATATTGTAGCCGCGGAGCAGGCGCAGGCGAAAAAACCTGAGTAAGGTTTTTAGAAACAACAGTTTGCATTAACCAGTCCATAAATGGGACATCTTCTTTTTCTTCGATGACGCTTGGATGACCCACAATGCCAATTTTCTTGCCTAGGATTTCTTTGGTTTTTTCCAGCCCACCAAACTCATCGACCAGTTTAAATTCAAACGCTTGTTTTCCTGTCATGACTCTTCCGTCAGCAAATAGTTTCACTTCATCTTCCGGGAGATTTCTTCCTAGCGATACGGCTTGCACAAATTGCTGATGCACATCGTCTACCACATTTTGTAATAGCTTGAGTTCTTCCGGTTGCATGGATCGAAGTGGAGACCCGGAATCTTTAAATGCTCCACTTTTGATCACCGCAGGTCGTACGCCAATTTTTTTAGCCAGTTCTTCCACGTTATTGAAAGCCATAATGGCACCTATGCTTCCCGTCAGCGTACCGGGATTTGCGACGACATAGTTTGCAGCACAGGCAATATAATATCCACCTGAGGCCGCAACACTGCCTAACGAAGCGTAAACAATTTTATTGGCATCTTTAATTTTATTGATTTCATCATAGATTTCCTGTGCCGGAGCCACCGCGCCACCCGGTGAGTCTATGCGAACAATGATAGCTTTAATTTTTGGGTCTCGGCGGTACTTCGAGAGTTGCCTGACTATTGCAGTGGAATCCATCAACATACCGTTGACATGAACCATAGCTATCTCACTGTTTGAGGCTTTCCAACCGTCCTGCATAAGCCCACCCATAACGGATGCCGCAAAAAAGAATGCGAAAATACCTAATGTCCATTTAAATAATTTTTTCAAAGGTGACCTTTCCGACTAGGGAGGAATGTTCATGCTCAAGCCCGGCCTCTATCGAGGCCGGGTTTCCGAGTTTACTCTTCTTTAAAAACTTCCATGTCTACCTGTTCCTTTTCGATTTCGGAAAGGTCCAGGTTTTCTGTATGAGCTTTGATGCTCAAAGCAATTTTTTTGTTGGCAATATCTACCTTG
>CALBIN010000474.1 GCA_937893275.1 uncultured Opitutia bacterium
CGGCGGTCGACTTGGCCCGTTCGAGGACGAAGCGGATGATTCCGCAAAAATCCATTCCATGCGGTTGTTTCTTCTGTTTTCCGAGGGGGCTCAAGTCATCGGGAATGCCAGCGGCACCGATGAAGAGCCCGTGTTCGTTGATCCCTTCGAAAGGACGGTCCTGCCCCCACTGATCCATTAGATACATGGCGTTGGACAACTTTCCGTAGATCCTTTTGGGAGGAATGAAATGCACGTTCCCACCCGGCTGAGTCCAGGAATGGTTACGGGCAGCCACCATCCCTTTGGAGGTGTTTTTTACGAATACGGTGCACATGGTGTTTCCTTTTTTACCGGGTTCAGATGCAAGGCGCTTTGGACAAAAGGTTTCTTGCCCTTAGCTTAAGCTCGCTCGAAGTCTAGGCTCGGTCAAACCGAAACCCGGAAAACTTCACTTCCAGAGAAGTTAACGCTCCTTCGTCACCTGAAGAACGTACTTACCGAGGAACTCTCCAAGTTTCTCAGCTGGCTCGCCTCTGAAATGAACGTCCTTGCTCGCCCAGAAGTCCTTGTAGATGCCGTTCCCGTTATCCTTGACGAATTGCCATTGGTCGCAAATGGAGATCTCGGGGTGTTTCTTCATGACTTCGAGGGCCCATGGGTTGAGAAATTTCTCCATCACCCCTGCCATCCGACCTAGGGCTCGGCCTTCTTTGCTCATTTCACCGGCGGGCGGAAAACCGTTGGGAACGGGACAGGTGGTCACCCAGATCAGCTTGGCCTTGGTCTTCTTGAGCTCGGTGATAATCTTTTCCAGGTTTGTCTGATAGCTGGCCTTGTCGTTCTTGCTATCCCAATGACCATGATTGAAACTAATAACGTCCCAGTGGCGGCCAGATTGACGGTAAGCCCCCAACCATTCCACGATGCTGGAACGCCCCTTGGACGAAGCCCCGCAATTGGTAGGCGGGTGATGCAGGTTAAACTTCCCGGCGAGAAATTCCCTCAAGCCCTTGTCGTAGTTCCCCGAGATGGAATCCCCAATGAAAAGGTAACGGGGGAGCTTGGGATCATCGGAGCCGGATTGATCACCTATTGGTTGAAGATGAATCTCGCTAGCATGAATCACTTCACCTTTTCTTTGCCCCACGACGCGGGTACGGTTGACGAAGGGCTTGCAATCCTTGGTACCCATAATGTTGAAAAGCAAGGCATTGGTTTGCCCGCCCTTCTTCAGGGAGCACTCGTATTTTTCTCCCAAGATGGTCAATGTACGGGGCTTGGCGACGGGATCCCAATGTCCGATGAAACGGAGATCGTCCGGTGAGGCAATTTGCTGGGGACGGCTTTCCCCGAAGAAGAGGCGCAGGCCATGTTCCCCTATCCAATTCTCTTCCCGAGCCTCTTTCGATTTCTTCTCCAGTTGGCCTTTGTTTCTGACCTCCACGATTCCCGTGACCGGTCCCTTGGGGAGAGTGAAACGGATCACTTCCTGGGATGCCTGAACCTGATAATGAAGGACGTTGCCCTTAAGACCCTTGAATAGGCGGGTGTTTACTTCCAAGGCAACCTTAGTCTCCTTTGTCCATTCGATCTCGAACTGTCCATCCGGGTTACGGACGTACATTCCATCGTTATCCCGGGGAATGATCAAACCCTCCACCGTGATGTCCTGAGCGGACAAACCCAACCAAGAAAACAAGACGCTAAAGAGTGGAAAGGATTTCTTCATGAAATGGAAAAATGGACAGCTTTACTTGAGAAAACCCTCGGGCTTGCCGTTTGTCGAAATGACGTGAACCTCATGCGCCCGGACCGCCGGATTGAAATATTCCCAAACGACCTTCTTGTCCCGGGTGACCTCGAAAAGCTTGGGCATGTCTCCCTTTCTTTGGCCGTAACTGCAAATCAGGGTATTTCCGTTTGCCAGGCGCTGCCCACCGCATGGATCGGCAAAGCGGCCATCGACGTGCGAATTATCCACCCGCCAGGCAACCTTGCCCGAGGAATCGAACTCCACCGTCTTGTTCCCGTTGGTCAGGTTGACCAAAAGGTTCCCCCCCTTGAGTTGAATGGCGGTAAAAGGCCAGTTTCTAGCCTTGCGACCGCCCAACTCCTCAAGGTCAGTCCTGATCGTCCGCACGACCGTACCGTCCGGCTTGTATTCCTTGACCGCAAAGGCGAGAAGGTGAGGAACGATATAATTTCCGTTGGGAAGCTTGCGGGCCATGCGGGTCTGCATATGACCATTCTGGGTGTCGGGCTTGAGCGGAACGGTCACCGCGACGGAACCGTCCTTGCGCACTTCCAGGAGCTGAGGCTTCACCCCTCTTTCCACGATCAGGGTGTTCCCATTTTCAAGACGGACGGAGGAACCGAGTTCCTTGTTTACCTTGCTCAGTTTGTAGCTCCAAACGACTTTGCCTTCCCGGCTAATCTCCTTCGCAACGTTACCTACGGAGACCAGAATGTTACCGGACTTCAGTACAAAGCCGTCCCGTCCATAGCCCTTCGTTTGCCAGACGATTTCGTTTTTCTCGTTCACGAGGGCAGTCGGGTTTCCGCAGATCAGAAAGGAATGCCGGATTCCGCTCTCGCTGACTTGTTTGCCAAAGGTCGGATTGGCCTTTTCGTTTTTTGCCGGCAAGGCAATGGCAAGAAGAAGACTAAGGAAGACGGGTATCGTATGTTTCATTTTTGATTTGGGTTGGGTCAGGTTGAAAACCTATTTGAATTTGAGCTTGGCCTCATTGACTTTTCCCTTGAAGCGTGGGCTCGAGGAATAGCTTGCCACCGTTGA
>CALBIN010000475.1 GCA_937893275.1 uncultured Opitutia bacterium
CTTTTCACCAGAGGAATCGCGAGGGAGATCTTCTTAGCCGAGTTATGGGCGACACTGCCCAACTCCAAGCAATTGTGCTTCAGGTAGGCAACGAAATCGTCAAGCAACCCGTGACCTTCATAGGTGCGATGACGGCACTCGTTGTCATGGCGCTTAAAGACGAGAATCTCGCTTTTATTCTCCTTTCGTTGGTGGTTATTCCGCTTTGTGTGTTTCCTGTCCGGAGAATTGGGAATATGCTCATGAAGCGAGCACTCCGCATGCAGGAGGAAGCGGGAAGCATGACCGCCGTTCTCAGCGAAAACCTGTCTGCTGCTCGCGAAGTAAGGGCATTCAACTTGGAAGAGCGTGAGCTAACTCGCTTTCAAGAATCCTCGGCGGACTTTTTTACAGCCCGCATGAAGGTAGTCAAATACGCCAATTTGCTTACCCCGCTGATCGAAGTGATCACCGCGGTCGGTGTTTCGGCGGCAATCTTTCAGGCCTCACAAAACGGTGTTCACTTGGATACTGTGATCCCCGTGATCGTGGCTCTCTACATGTCTTACGAGCCAGTTAAGAAACTGGGCGGCATTCATAATCAGATCAAGCAGGCCTTGGCTTCGTTGGATCGATTGGAAGATATTCTAAAGTCTCCCGAGACGGTTGCTTCACCATCCGTCCCCAAGGAAATGAATGAGGTGCGTGGTGAGATAACCTTCGAGGGGGTTTCCTTTCGCTATGAAAATGGCGATGGCGATCCTGAAAGCATCCCCGCAGTCGAGAACCTGAACCTTTCCCTGAAAGCGGGTGAGACGGTAGCCCTCGTTGGGCCTAGCGGCGCAGGAAAGAGTACGCTTGCGGGCTTGCTGCCGAGATTTCACGATCCCTCCGAGGGAAAAGTGCTGCTGGATGGGGTCGACTTGCGCGAATTCAGCTTAAAAGACTTGCGAGATTCGGTGGCCCTGGTTCCTCAACGCCCCTTTCTGTTTGACGCCACCGTTCGAGAAAACGTCCTTCTGGGACAAACCGGGCAAACTGACTCGGAGGTGGAAAAGGTGTGTGAGTTGGCTTATGCCGATGAATTCGTAAAGGAGTTTCGGCATGGCTATGAGGAACGTTTGGGAGAGGATGGTAGTCGACTGTCGGGTGGCCAGCTTCAACGAATAGCCCTTGCTCGAGCTTTTTTTAAAAACGCCCCCATTCTGGTATTAGACGAAGCGACCTCGGCTCTCGATGCCGAAAACGAGGACAAAATTCGAGACGCCATGGCCAAGCTGATCGAGGGGAAGACCACTTTGCTTATCGCCCACCGCTTCAGTTCCCTGAAGTTGGCCCACCGAATCCTAGTCATGGACGAGGGCCAAATTATCGCTGATGGTTCCCACGAGGAACTTCATCGAGAATGTGATTTGTACAGGAAACTCTACGACAGCCAGTTCGGGGTCGACCCTAAGGACGCGGATTAGTCGGTTGTTCGTCTAAGGGTTTTCCATAGGTCTAGACCGTCGCTGGGCGGTCCGTCGGGGAATTGTTCGGTTGGTTGCAAGGTCACGGGAATCGCAGATCGAAGAAACACGATGCCGTTTGCGCACAAAAATGCGGCCGCCGAAATACGCCACCAAACAGGATCTTTTGTGGATAGCGTTCCCAAAACCCCAAAACCACAGGCCACACCGGATGCTATGGGACCACCCAGAATGATTCCCGATAAAGCCGCTTTGCTCAGAGTTTCCCGTGGGTATCCCGTGAAACCCGTGAAGCTCGAGCGGAAAGACCAAGCGAATCCCAAGCGCCCCGCATTCGTCAAAGGTTTTGCAAATGACTCTCCAATGCGGACCTCCACTTCGGCTTTGGTAAAGGCCAAGGCGGGCAAGGCGTGCCCCAGTTCGTGAATAAAGCTGGCGATCGGCCTTAATACCCAGACACCAAACCACAGCGCCGCCAGCCAAGGAAGTGCTTCGGCACCTGCAGGGAATTCTACCGATGACAATATCGTGGTCATGGTATTAAGGAAAGGACTTGCCGAACGCATGGCAACACCTACGATGAAGTGTTGTTTATGATATTATTGTGTTTCAAGCGCTGAAAAACCTCATCTCGTCCACACCAAAGGTCAGAGTTCCCTATGCAAAAGGTCTTCCCGTGACGGACGAAAATAAATTTGGCGAAGACGCCGAGGAAAAACAATGGATTGGGGTCGACCTAGACGGCACCTTAGCCATGGCCGAACCTTGGCAAGGTTTCGAGCACATCGGCAAACCCGTGCCGAACATGGTGAAACGGCTTAACGTCTGGGTAGGCATGGGATATACGGTGAAGATCGTCACCGCCAGAGCCGCCGAGCCCGAAGTGGCCATCCCGCCGATCAAGGCATGGTTGAAGAAGCATGGTCTGCCTGATCTAGAGGTCACCAACGCCAAGGATATGGACATGATCGAATTGTGGGATGATCGTGCCGTACAGGTTATTCCTAACACGGGGAATCCCGTGACTCCGATGCAGGTGAACGCCCGCCGCTGAGCTTGCACGGTTTTCTTAACGCAAAGAACTTGCGTTTTGTGCCCAACCCCTTTTTTTAGGGTATTGTCTTATGAATAAAGTTATTAGTTGGGAACGTTTCGATCGCGCGGGCATGTTCGTGTCCTTTCTTTGTGCGGTTCATTGCATCGCACTCCCCATTCTTCTTCCCTTTCTTCCCTTGTTGGCAGGCTCATTCTTTTGGACGGAAGGTTTCGAGGAAACGGTCGTTGCCGCTTCCCTTTTAATTGCGGGCCCCACCTTGTTTCGAGGTTACCTGAAGCATCGACGAATTTGGGTGCCTCTTGCTTTCGGGTTGGGATTGACCTTTCTGCTCCTTCGCCCCGATGCCCACGGCCACGATCATTCCCATGCGGGGACGATCGAGGTCGCTCACTATCTTTTTGCCGCCTGCGCAGGCATCTCTCTTGCTTCCGGACATTTCCTGAATCTCCGCTTTTGCAAGAGTTGCCCAGTCTGCAGTCACAACGAAAAAGACGAACCCTGCTCCTCTCGCCATTAAGCCTGGCATAGGGTCTCTACCCACTTGACGAGGACGCGACTTCGGGTTCATCCTTGCGAGATGATTTCTCATAGGTCCATCCTCATCGTATTCGCGAGCCTGTTTGCCGAAACGCTTTTCGGAGCGGATCGTGAGTCCAATCCAAACATCGTATTTTTCTTCATCGACGATCTCGGCTGGACCGACCTTGGGTACATGGGGTCGAAATACTACGAAAGTCCTCACATCGACAAGCTGGCGAAAGACGGCATGGTCTTTATGAACGCCTATGCCAATGCTCCCAACTGCGCTCCAAGTCGTGCCTGCCTGATGTCCGGCAAGTATTCACCGAGGCACGGGGTGTACACGGTGGGGAATTCCGATCGCGGCTTGTCCAAGCATCGCAAGCTGATTCCCATCAAGAACACGACTCATTTGTCGGAAAAGTTCGTTACCATGGGCGAAGCCCTGCAGGCTGGTGGATACGTCACCGCCACCATGGGCAAATGGCACTTGGGAGATGATCCCACCACACAGGGCTTCGACGTAAACGTCGCGGGCAAGTCTTGGGGAAGTCCCAGCGGAGGCGGCTATCACAGTCCGTACAAGTATCCCAATCTTGAAAATAAGGAAAAGGGCGAATACTTGACCGACCGGCTGGGTGTCGAGGCATGCAAGTTCATCGAAACCAACAAGGACAAGCCCTTCTTCCTCTATCTGACTCATTATGCGGTTCATACTCCGATTCAGGCCAAGCCCGAACTCAAGAAGAAGTACCAAGCCAAAAAAACGACCGACCGACACAAGAACCCCGCCTATGCCGCTATGATCGAGAGTACGGACGACAGCGTCGGGGCGGTGCTCGCAACCTTGGATCGACTCGAACTTGCCGACGATACCATCGTTATATTTTTCTCCGACAACGGGGGTCACGGTGGCGTTACCTCAAACGCTCCTCTGCGGGGATCGAAGGGCATGCTCTACGAGGGTGGCATTCGCGAACCCATGATCGTGAAATGGCCGGGCGTCACCAAGTCGGGCTCGATTTGCCGAGAAAACGTTATCGGCATCGACATCTACCCCACCCTCCTCGAGGCTACGGGATCACCCGTTCCAAAAGGTTACGAACTGGACGGAGTAAGCATCGCCCCACTTCTTCGAAACGCCGAGGCCAAACTCCCTCGCAAGGCCATTCACTGGCACTTCCCCGCCTACCTGCAGGGCTACACCGCCCGCCACGGTCACTTTCGCACCACCCCCGCCGCTGCCACCCGTATGGGCGACTGGAAGCTGATCGAGTTTTTCGAGGACGGTGTTCTCGAGCTCTACAATACCGCAGAAGATTTATCCGAGACGAACAATCTGGCGAAGAAAAACCTGAAAAAGGCTGAGGAACTTCACGCTACCATGCTCGCTTGGCGAAAAGCGGTAAAAGCACCCGTTCCAACCGAGCTCAACCCAGAATATGCTTCAGGCAACGCAGTTCCCTCTCCCAAGAAAGCCAAACGGAACAAAAAGAAAGGCGACAAGAAAAAGCCATGACTTGGTGGGGAAAGCTCATCGGTACTGGCGTGGGTATGTTCGGCGGTCCCATAGGAGCATTGGTGGGCGCCGCCTTCGGTCATGCCTACGACAAGGACAACCCTGAGGTCACCGACGAGAAAAAGGCGCGCGTTCTCTATCTAGCCTACTTGTTTTCTTGCCTCGCCAAGGTGGCCAAGGCCGACGGGCGCGTGTCCGAGGCCGAAATCAACGTCGCTGAGAGCCTCATGGCCCGCCTTGGGCTCTCCGACAAGATGCGCGAGTTCTCCATCAACGTTTTTCGCAAGGCCAAGGACGGAAAGGTCCCGATCGACGATTACCTCGCCCAGACCGGCAAGCTAATCGGTTTTGACCTGACCGTGGCCCAATCTTTTCTTGGTGGCCTCTTCGAGATGGCTAGGGCCGAGGACGGCAAGATGAGCGAACTGCAGGCCCGCATTCTTCTTCGAGGCGAGGAATGCCTTCGTCTGCCTCACGGTACTGTTCAGTCGTGGGTCAAAGGCGGTTACGCCCCTCCTGCTGATGATCCTGAGGCAGCCTCCATATCCCTTGACGAGTCCTACCATGCTCTGGACGTCTCAAAGACTGCCACCGATGCCGAAGTGAAAGCCGCCTACCGCAAGAAGTGCGCTGCGTTCCATCCCGACAAAATTCAGTCCAAGGGGCTTCCGCCCGAGTTCACCACCTTCGCCAACGACCAGCTCGCCCGCATCAACCAAGCCCACGACCTAATCCGCAAGGCCCGAGGGCTTTCCTAGACGAAAATCTTAGCCAGGAATTTTGTATTTAGGCCTTTCCGCAGAAGAATCCGGCAGAACAGATGGACAGCGTGCTGTGCCCTACTACGCTGGGATTATTACTCCTCCACGAATTTTCCGTCGAGCATGGGAAGACGGCGATCGCAGCGCTTGGCAAGCTCGTGATTGTGGGTGACTAGGATGACGGCTGGGCCGTCCTCTCGGGCGAATTTCAGGAGGAGGTCGAAGAC
>CALBIN010000476.1 GCA_937893275.1 uncultured Opitutia bacterium
AGGAGAGGGTGGTGGAGGTGATCCACCTGTCGATGGCTCTGCCCAATCCTTGGGAACCAAGCTTGTAAACGGAAAGACCTATTATCTTTTTGCTTCCTTGATGGAACTTTATCCCAAGAATCTCGAAAATGAGAACTGGGATCTGGGGGATGGTGGACCCGACATCCGTTACCGTGTTCTTTGGCAAGGCAACGAGGTATTCAAGAGCAAGGTGAAGGATGATTCGTTGATTGCAGACTGGTCCGGCCTTGGAGTGGAACTTGAATGGTCCGATTTGCTGGGTAAGAAATTCTCTCCGGATGAGGTCATCAAGGGAGCACGTGTACGCTTCACTGACGACCAGTATGTTGCGATCGAGGTTGTGGACAGCGACATTGCCGATAATGACGAAGCGGGTCGCGTCGAAATTTTGTTCAAAGATTTGCGTGTAGGTACCAATGAGTTCAAATACGAGAAGACCTCCGACTCCGCTATTCGCCGAGTTGTCTTGAGACTTTTACCGGTGGACTCGAGCCTTCAGGATCTTGTGAACCTTATGAAATAGCCTGCGGGCGGAATTTTTGGAAACGTGAATCAGTCACGCTGGGGCGTCTTGGCTTGTTCCATTCTTCTCGGATTCGGGCTAATGGCTCCGACCCTTACAATCGTTCCGAGCGCCGGAGAACTGACTTGGTTGATTGAATTCCTTTCTCCTGAGGATTTGGAGCCTACAACCTATTCAATTCTTGGCGTTATCGAAAAACTTTTCTCTACGGGCGATGGGTTTCTCGGTGTCGTCCTCGTCGTCTTCTCGGTGCTCTTCCCGGTCGGTAAACTCGCTCTTTATTGGATTGCCGCCGGTTGCGGATCCGACCTCGGTCGGGCTGCCGGTTTGCTTAAGTGGACTCATCGCGCGGGCAAATTCTCCATGGCCGAGGTCTTTGCCTTGGCTCTAATGGTGGTGGTGGTGAAGACACTTCCCGGAGGCTCTACTGCCGAGGTGCAGTGGGGAGCTTATGTATTTGTTGCCTCGGTGCTTGGAGCGATCTTTGTTTCGTTTGGTCTGGATAGGTCCCAAGAGGCAAAATGGAAGCTAAATGGGTCTCACGGCTAATGTGATTACAATCTTTCCCAATTCTTATAATAGGCGCATGTCTTGTTTCATGGTAATTTGTTTGTGTGCAAAGTGATGACCGTGATGAATTTACCTTGACGCAATGCCTTTTTTCATGGGAACAAACCAATGAACCTCTTCTTTTTTTCTTTCTCCTAAGCAACTATGATCAGCGATTGGTGGCAGAGTCTCGAGGGCCAATCCGCCCATCCTCACGCCCTGAAGATTTTCTACGTGGTGGCGATCGTGTCGGGAGTAGTTCTTGCCTTCCAGATGGTGTTGACCCTGATCGGTGCGGATACGGATTTCGACGCAGGGGAGGGTGGAGACACGGGATTGTTCTCTATTCGCACCATTGGCGCCTTCTTCACAGGATTCGGATGGACGGGTGTTTCCATGCTGTGGAATGGCTACGGTCTGGGAGCAGCCACTTTCGCCGCGACTGTGGTCGGTATGATTTTTCTCGGTACGGTTTTATACCTGATGCGCTATATGTTCAGTTTGCGGGAGGAGGGCACGCTGGATTACTCCAATGCAATTGGCGAAGTGGGAAACGTTTATTTACCGATACCTCCCAAGCGAAAAGGGATGGGGCAAGTGGAGGTTCTTGTGCAGGGGCGTATGCGCACCGTGCGGGCCCTTACCGATCACGACAAAAAACTTGGAAACCGAACCGCCGTGCGCGTCAAGGCTCTCATCGACCAGCAGACCCTTTTGGTCGAAAGTTTGGAAAGCGAGTCCCGAAACATATCAACTGACTGAACCATACTCAAATTTTAATTAACCCTATAAAGAAAGGCACAAACTCATGGATTTTTTACCCTTAATTCTCTCATTTCTCCTCGTTATTCTAGGAACACTGGTCTTTTTCTTCACTCGCTACAAACGCTGTCCCTCCGACAAGATTCTAGTTGTCTATGGTAAAACGGGAGGGGGACGTTCCTCCAAGTGTATCCATGGCGGGGCTACTTTTGTCTGGCCCCTTATCCAGGCATCGGAATGGCTTGATCTAACGCCCATACCCATCGAAATCAAGTTAGAGGGGGCACTCTCCAAGCAAAACATCCGGGTCAATACGCCATCTACCTTCACTGTTGGTATTTCAACCGAGAAAGGCGTTATGGAAAACGCCGCCGAGCGTTTGCTGGGGCAGAATCTTGCTCAAATTCAGGAGTTGGCGAGAGACATCATCTTCGGGCAAATGCGTGTGGTTATCGCCACAATGGATATTGAGTCCATCAACGCCGACAGAGATTTGCTTATCGATAAGATCACTAACGGCGTTGAGGTAGAACTGACAAAGGTAGGGCTTCGTCTCATAAACGTTAATGTTCAGGACATTACCGATGAGTCGGGCTACATCCAAGCTCTCGGTCGTGAGGCAGCTGCCCGAGCCGTTAACGAAGCCAAGGTAAGTGTTGCCGAGCGGGAGCGTGATGGTGAAATCGGAAGGGCGAACGCAGAGCGCGAGCAACGGGTACAGGTTTCAGGTGCCCAAGCCACTGCCGTGGAAGGTGAAAACCTTGCAAAGATCAAAGTTGCTCAATCCGACGCCCAACGAAGAGAACAGGAAGCTGAGGCCGAACGACTCGCCACCGCCGCCGAAAAGGTGAAGACGGCAAAGGCTCTAGAGGAAGCATATGCTTCCGAGCAAGCCGCTGAAAAGGCTCGGGCAGAACGTGAACGAGCTTCCCAACACGCCGACATAATAGTACCCGCCGAGATCGAGAAGGCCAAGATCGAGACCCTCGCCGAGGCTGATGCCGAGAAGACGCGACGCCTCCGAAAGGGTGAGGCAGACGGTAATTTCTCCATAATGGAGGCCGAGGCTAGAGGTACGCTCGCCGCCCTCCAGAGCAAGGCCCAAGGTTTTTCCGATATCGTCGGGGCTGCAGGTGGAGCCGATGAGGCAACCCTACTGCTAATTACCGAACAACTCCCTCAGCTTGTGGAAGAGCAGGTCAAAGCCATTGCCAATCTCAAGATCGATTCTGTCACCGTCTGGGACTCCGGCAAAGGCGAAGGCGGCAAGAATGACACTGCCAATTTTGTCTCTGGTCTTGTTGGGGCTTTACCACCTCTTCACCAGCTTACCAAAAACGTAGGCATCGAATTGCCCGAATTTCTCGGTAAGCTTACGGAGAACCCATCGGAGGCAGCAAAACTTCTCGATTCGGCTAAGGGAAAAGCCCCGGAGAGCCAACCAAAGAAAGCTAGAGACTTTGCCGAGTTGCGTGGACCCGGTACTTCTCAGGAAAAATCAATAGGTAGTAAGTCGTCGTCGAAGGCAAAGTCCAAGCAAAGTGATGGTGCGGCCATTGTCCGCTCATGGCTTTCCGAAAACCTAGAGGCTATTTCCGCTTTCGATGAAAACCGTGATAATCGTATAGACGAAGCCGAACTTCAAACCGCTGTCGACTTGACCATGGAATGGGGTGAGTCCGCAAAGAATGATGATACGGGTTGGTATTACTTGGACGGTTCCGAGACCATCGGACCTGTCCTTTGGAACGAGGTTCAAGTCAACCTACGGGCAAGGCCGGATTCATTCGTCACACGCAAAGGCGCCAAGCACTGGCTTCCCGGTGAAGCAATCGTTCTAGCAATGGGATCATAGGACCTCTCTTCTCAGTATCTAACTTTGTTGGACTGGTAAAGTTAAGAGAATCTTCTGCCGAGGGCACTCTATCTGCCTTAATCTGAGAATCCTTTGATTGATAAGGTTCTCCAAGTATCGAAACGATGCTATTAGCTAGCGAAGCTTTTGGAAATGTAGGTTTGGGTTTCATGTGTTAATGTCTTCACTTCAAACATTAGCTACAGCTAACTTTAAAATCGGATTGCTTCCCCGATTCCTTTCCCCTAGTTGAATATATCTTGTTTCAAGGTCTTGAGGAGAGATGGCAGAGTGGTCGAATGCGCTGGTTTGCTAAACCGGTGAAGGGCTAATCGTCCTTCCACGGGTTCGAATCCCGTTCTCTCCGCCATTTTAAGTGCTTGAGGCTTGTAACCCTAGGTTGGGGTGGGGTTGGCGATACGGACTCCTCCTTTTTTATCCATGGGCAGGACTTTACAGATTTTACAGCGTTCGGGACCGGTAATGAAACGTTTTGCATTACCTTCGGTGTCTGTTTTTCGCAAAAGGCCCGATCGGGAGGAAATCTCGATGCACTCGAGAAGGTCTTTGCCGTTGTATCCGTGTTCGTGGGACGAAGTGAGAAGACCATCGGGGTGGAGGAAGTTTACTATGCGACCGTACCTTAAGTGATCGAG
>CALBIN010000477.1 GCA_937893275.1 uncultured Opitutia bacterium
CTCAGTCCGCCATACTGGTGGATGAAGATGCAGGATTTGGCGGGACCGTCCGTTTTTTGAAGTTTTTCCGCCCGCAAGAACCCGGGCAAGGACAACCCCATCGCGCCAATGCCACCAACCTGCAGCACTTGCCGCCGCGACAAAGTCTGCTGTGATTGGTGATTGATGCAGTCGTCCTTCATGAAATTACTGTAATTGTATCGGCAGAAAACCCAAGGGGACAAATAAAAACATGCCGCATATAGCAGCCACGAGAACCGCTTAACTGGCCACCGCCTGGCGGTAGGACTCCACTTCCCAGTTCTCGATGAATTCGCGGGCCCGGTCGCTCATATACTCGAGCCCACCAAAGGCATGGGACAGCTTCATCACCTGCGCCGCGTCCTGGGCAAAGAGAAGAGCAAGTCCGGCGTTCTTTTCCGTAACTCCCAGACCATATACGTGATCACCATGAATCACCACCTTGGGGGCAAAGCCGTGCTTGGCCCGATAATCATCGGCATTTCCCTGGGTAAGTTCGTCCCTAAAAGGATAAGCCCGGGCATAGACCAGATGATCGGGGGTGATAGGTCCGGGCACGCACTCGAACAACCCAGAAGAGTCTATGAATTGGGCATCTTCTCCGAAGACCTGCCGGATTTTGGATTCGGTTTCCGGGTCCTGCTTTGTTTCCCCAATCCCCAGATCCTCGTTTATGCCCAAGGAGTCGTACTCGGTCCGCAAGGGATCGATCACGCCGGCGTAAAGCGACCGTATTTCATCCGCAGTGTCCCCCGACACGAAAACTCCGTGGTTCTTGAGCATGATGAGCTTGGGGACTCCCCCATGCTCCGCCTTGTATCGGTCGATGCGCCCCTTCAACTCCATGCACAAGGTATAGCCGGCATCAATGTACTCGACCCATAGGGCATCGGGGAAAAGCCGCTTACTGACAGCCTCGCCATCCTTTGCGCAAGTCATTCCATTGACCAACAGGGCGTGCGTATGGACCACGAACTTGGTTTCGAGGATATTGTGCAGGGGAGCCTCCACTGAGGGTCGACCGGCATCGTTACGCACCGCATCCCCCATGAAGTTCTTGACCAGCTCCTCGCGGGCATGCGACTCAACGGGAGTCTCTACGTCGTAGAGTTCGTTGACCTTAGCCCGATCAAGGGTCACAAAAGTCTCTTCAGTTAATCCAGCCAAGGTGGTACCTGACGGTTTCACCCACAAGGTGGTCTCATTCTTGAAGGAGGTGTTGCCCCCCCCACCCTTTACGTAGTCCGGCGTACCGAACTCGTGCGAAAGTGCCACAATTGTCTTCAAGTCATTCATTTCTTCATTGGTCTTTTGCCTTAACCCATGCGAACGACCACATCTGCCAGTCGAATTTGCTCATGGCAACAGCGAACCACGAAGCCATGGCTTAATTAGACTTTGCTGACCTCGGATCTTTGTTTCTGGATATTTTCAGAATGCCTTTCGAAAGGCTGACCTTGCTATTCAAGTGAAAGCTCGAGGGACTCGACTAGGGGCTTGGAAGCATTGGCGGTGGTATCTGCCAGCTTCAGCTCGACTTGAAAACCAAAGCCTTTGGGTAAACCGGAGAGATCGATGGTGGCGGGGATTTTCTTGACCTGCTTGGAGAAGCCCTTGACGTAGTCATAGCTTTCCTTGGCTTCCTGCCACTTGCTCCACTGGTCGGCTTTGCCGTCCTTGTCCGTATCAACGCCAACCCGTGCCTCCACCTTTTCCACCCAAGGGCCTGGGCTGACGTAATCATTGGAGGTCTGAGTGACCAAGTAGAAGCGACCCTCCGCGAAACCGATGTCGGGATCGGGGTGACCCTTGCCGATTTCACCGCAAAAGGTGAAGGGCTTGTCGATGCTGGAGGAAGTAAACCAGGCGATCCGGATTCCTTTGTGGGCCGGATGAAAGTCGCAAAAGAGGTAGTACTGACCACCGATGGAAATGGCGGCCCAGTCGCCATAGGCGTTTTGCTCGGGTTCGTGGACCTCATATTTCGCAACGTTGGTCTTGAACCGCTTTGGGTCCTCCTTGGCCCAGTGCGGGTGAAGGTATTCGGCTATCTTGCCAGTCGGCTTGGTCCGTTCGTCCACCGCGGGATCCACGATGGAATATCCGTCGATTCCGTTTGAGCTGACGGCGTGGCCGGCGAGTGGTGAATCCCAAGAGTGCTTGCGGGCATTGATCGGGCTCCAGTCCTCGAAGATGATGTGGAACTTGCCCTTGAGGTCGCGGATGACGGCGCAGTCCGAGCCATGCGAAGGGTCGTTGAGGGCTATGCCCATGTTCTTGCCCGGTTTTCCGTCGGTCAGGTCCTCGTCGATGAACAAATGGGGATCCTGATCGTTGGGGAAATCGTAATAGATGAAGGTTTTTCCGTCCACTTGCTCGGCCGTGGTCACCCAAGCGGCGAAACGGGGCGTCACGCATCCATGATGCACCCAATGGACCATGTCTTTGCTCTGCCAGGCATGGTACCCACCTAACCCCTTGACGAGTCCGCCGGGGGCATTGAACTGGTTCGGGATGGGGGTGGTTTTCAAGGGGACGTCAAACCCGTCCAGCTTGGCATCCTTGGCTTCGAAGGGTTGGTTTCCTTTCTTCTTGGGCATCCCGCCGTAGCGACCGAACATCCAGTAGTCATCTGGCCCCATGGTCAGAAACACGGGGGCGTCCCGCAGGTTTTTCGGTCCGATCCGCGGTTTCGCTTCCCAGTTTTGCCAAAGCGTGGATTGCTCGATGGTGAGCGACTTGGCCGAGCGCTTCTTCTTGAAGGTCTTCACCTTGGTCCGGAGAGAACCGGTCTTATCAGTGGGCGAAACAACCCCCTTCTCGATGTTGACGCCTTCGCTGGACTCGATGGCGGCCTTCCATTCGTCGACCGTCTGGATGGACCAGAACTCTTCGCCCAAGGCGAGTTGAGCAAGAAACAAGGCAGGGATTCCGATGGCGGGGATCAGGTATTTTTTCATGGGTACGGTTTTCGTGAAAGGAAAGACGGAACTTGGCAGGTTCGTTGAAAGGGAAAAACTACTTGCCCTTGGGCATTTCCACGCCTCCGGGCAGGAAGGTGACCTCACGGTCATTGGGCACTGGTTTACCAGGCGAACTGCGACCGTGCTTAACTTCCTTGGCCAAAAGGAGAACCAGCTCGTTGGCTTTTGGACGATTGGTCGCCAGCAAATTATTACGTTCGCCGCGGTCCTTC
>CALBIN010000478.1 GCA_937893275.1 uncultured Opitutia bacterium
CGGATCGCTCACATTCGCAGGCGCTTTCGCGGGCAGGCCGACCAAAAGTGCCTAAAAATCCGTCAGGAAGCTTTATGCCGGAATCAGGCAAAGAGGCAGCCCGAGTACCCTGTGGCACACCGGGAAACTTCGACTTGGAACCCGTCACGGCATAGATCGCATCAAGTAAGGTTTCGGCAGGCAACCTACGAGCGGAAGCGTGGGAAAAATTGATTTGGTCATCTTCGTTCCATTTGTTCGTAGCCACCGAAAGCTGATAGGCCCGAGATTTGCAGATAAGCTTCAAAATCGTACGCACGTCGAAACCACTCTTAATGAACTCACTCTCCAGGTAGGAAAGCAATTCGGGATTGGTCGGCGGATTGCCGGCTCGGATGTCGTCGATAGGATCGATTATACCAGTGCCGAAAAGATAGCCCCAGAGACGATTAACGTAGCTCTTGGCGAAGTAACGGTTGTCCGGAGCAGTCATCCAAGCAGCAAGGTTTTCACGGCGAGTCGCACCTGCCTTGGCCTCGTACTTCACGGGATAAGGGAAAGCAGGAGCGGCTACCGCTCCGGTGCGCTCGTGTTTCATTTCACCCGTCTTGGCATCCGAAATAATTTCGTAAAGCGGCTTACCGCGCTCCACGGCGGTCTTACCAATCTCGCCCTTCCCCGCGGCGGGATCCTTCGCCAATTTGAATTGTGCGAAGTGGGCAGACATTTCGTAGTACTGATCTTGCGTCCAACGCTCAAAGGGATGATCATGACACTTGTTGCAACTAAAGCGCGTGGCAAGAAAGAGATGGGTTGTGTTCTCCATCGTATCGGCGGGCTTGCGTAAGATCTTGTAATAGGATGCGGGCGGATTCGTCTTGTTTGACCCGGAAGCCGTTAAAATCTTTCGAGCGAACTCATCGTAGGGGGTATTGTCATCAACTTCCTTGCGAATCCACTCACGGAGCATCTTGGCGCCTGCGGCTCCGAGGAATTTTCGATTTACCTGCAACAGATCAGACCACTTGTTGGTCCAATAATCGACAAAATCGGTGTTGCCCACCAGTTTGTCCACAATCTCGTCACGCTTCTGCTGTGTCGACCGATCATCGGCAAGGAAAGTCCGAACGCTCTCCAGTGTTGGCGGCAAACCCGTAAGGTCCAGATGCACACGTCGCAAAAAATCGACGTCCGAACAAAGCTCCGATGGCAAAATCTTCATCCGTTTCCACTTGGCTGCAGCAAGACGATCAACCTCGTTGTTGGTGGCGGGTTCCTTCCATGCGAAGCCCGTACGATCGCCCATGACGGTAATGGTAGTGGCGGCATAGCGACCCTCGTAGCGAGCAAGAATCGGGGCTTCCCCTCTTCGTAAAGTGGTCATGAGTCCAATCGTGTCGTGTTCGGCGATTTCCTTGTCCCCACTAGTGACGATCGCCTCGCGGGTGACGTCACGCACGATCCCATCGGTATAAGTTGCCACCACTCGCACTTGCTGGGTGGAACCAATCTCTTGAACCACGGGGTTAGCGGGAAACAACTCGATCTTGTCAACCTTGGCGCTCTTGGCATCAAGTTTGGCACCGGCACCGATCCAGTCCCGAATGATCCGGTAGTACTTAGAATCCTTCTTGGTCACCCCTCCGCCCTCGTGAGGGACGATGCCGGCGGGCTTGAGCAACATCAAGCTATTGTCGGGAGCAGCCACGTTGGTTCTGCGGGAAGCCATGTCATCTGTAAATGCGCGCAGATCGTAGATAGCATCGTAACCCCGAAGGGAAAGCTTGAAGCCGTTTTTACCATCCTTGGAACCATGGCAAGTACCAGAATTACAACCCAACTTCGAGACAACGGGATTAACGTCACGAACATAGCTAGGCACATACGCCTTATCGAGACCGCTAACCTTAACGGGAATTTCGATTCGCTTGCCCGAGAACTCCCCAACGAGTGTACCGGACCCATTCTTGGAAGGATTGAACAAGCCACGCTTGGAAACTTCCCCCAGCCCACCCTCGACGGTCCACTTCGCCATGCGGGTAACGTCTGCCTCGGCGCCCTCGTTCAACTTGGCCGTAAGAATGATTTGGGCGTAATCGATAGCACGAGTTATCTTCACGCTTTTGGGAAAAGACTCGAGACGTTGTACGGAAAAACGCTTATCCAGAGACTCGACTGCGACCAATTCGGGCTCAGTATCGGTCTTGGCCAAATTGGCCAATCCAACGCTCTGCCCTTTCTTGGCAATGTCCACGGGAACAAACACTTTGCGAACCTCACCCGAAGCAACCGCAAGCAAGCGAATCTTCCCGTCGAAACCGGAGACTGCCAGCGTCTTACCATCGGGAGCGCAGGCCACTGCAAAAACTCCAGTCTCCTTGACCTCGACCTTCCACATTTCCTTGCCGGTATCGATTTGAAAAGCTCGGACTTCACCCGAACCGTTCAAACTGCTCCCCGCAAAACCAAGCATGCCGTCCTTACTGAAACAGACCCCAAACACCCGACCCGGCATCGCTCCGAACTCCCTGATTTGGTTTGGGTTGCCCCCCCCTGCAGGGGCCGCCTTCACGGCCTGCCGGAAGAGTTTTGGTTTACCGTCGGCTCCACCCACCAAGAGTTCATTACGCTTAGGATGGACATCGATTGAATTTTGGCCACCGCTCAGTATACCGGGAGTGTGGGTGGTGATGTTACCGATGAAACGCTCCGTCGCGACATCGGTTTGCTTTACGGTTTTGTCTCTACTCACCGAAAACACCGACTTTCCGTCCATCGAGAAAACCGTGCCGCGCACCCAGTCGTTGTGTCCCGCCATGTAAGTGACCTGCTTGCCCGTCTCGGATTCGATGACTCTCACCGAATTGTCGGCTGCACCAAAGGCGAGATATTTGCCGTCGGGCGACCACGAAGCACCATAAAGTGTGTCGAAAGTAACCGCCTTCGAAAGTTCCAGTGTCTTTTTTTCAAGATCCCATATTTGGATTTCACCCATACGACCGGGTTGACCGCCCGTTACCGCTAACTTCTTTCCGTCGGGAGAAAAGGCAACCGATTCGACCCGTTCTGAAAGCCCCACCAAACGAGAAACAATGCCGGAACCATCAGATTTGTGCACCAGGGCTTCGTGAAAACCCGTTACCGCAAGCAACTTGCCATCGGGGGAAAAGTCCATCGAGGTCACGACCGGAGGCATGACGTACTCGGGCGGATTATCCATTGTGTAAAGGGAACCCGAACCATCGGGGGAATCATCCTTCGCTCCCTCCGCAATCCAGCGGCGCAGCAACTCGATCTCCGTCTCATGCAACGGTTTGGCGTTCTTTCCCTTGGGCATCTCGTACTCGCCCTTTTCGTTGGGCGTCACTTGCCCCACCAAGTGACTCTCATCAGGTTTCCCCGGCACAATAGCAGGTTCACCACTATCCCCACCCTTGAGCAAGGCAGCGAAATCAGTCATTATGTACTTGCCCTTTACCTTTGCAGGCTGGTGGCAGCCATTGCAATTCGCCTGAAACAAAGGTCGAATATCCTTGTGGAAGCTCACAGGCTTTACCAAAGGCTTCTTTTCTTCAGCTCTTACAATACCACTCCAAGCAAGAAATATGGCAAAAGCCAAAGTTGGAAAAAAAGAAAGAGAACAAAAAACTTTCATAAATAAAAAACTATTGAAAAATCCAGTTCGACAAAAACGCCGGCTCAATGAAAATATTCTGTTGGAGCTTTTCAACGCGCGCAAGGAAAACATCATGACTAAGCCTAATTCGCAAAGGCAAGTCGTTACGTAACTATCACTCCCGTCGGTTGAAAACTTGGACAAATTATATGCAAATAAGAACCCGCAGATTGGAATGGCGCTCCCGGCACTCCACGGGATGCCCTCTGGTGATGAAGGCTTCCAGTGAGAATCCGCTCGGTTGCATTGTGGACAGTGTCATGATTACCGTTTCCTGACTCGTCCTTGGCGTTCCCGTTGAAGGGATAGTAGGCAACCAGCCCTTGTTTAAGACTTTCCGTAACCTTAACTGGAGCCTTCGCACTCTTCGCATCACGGAGGATTTTTTGCCACCGCCTCTGGTCGTCACGCAACCGCCAAGAAAAAGACATGAGCAAATAAACAACAAAGCATAATAAATTTTCATAATTCAACTGCGCCACCCCCCCTCGCTGTCAAGCTCTCACAATAGATTACTCCACCAACAAGATACAGCAAGTCCACTAAGAAGCGTCTCGACCCTCGGATCGATAGAGTCAATTATGGCAACTGATTCAAGTGGAGGTTAACGAAAAAAGAGAAGTTCATCCGGGGCGTCTGCTCAGTTGCATTGCCATAGGTGCGGCGATTTGGCTGTCTCCTACGCCCGATCAACTTGATGC
>CALBIN010000479.1 GCA_937893275.1 uncultured Opitutia bacterium
CCTGCTCCAGAACACTGGTCTCCACCTTTTGTCCGAGATCAAAATTCATATCGAAGCGAATCTTTGCATTATTTGAAATTCGCTTCTTCAAAGATTCATCGAAGTCGATGCTGAAAGTGCTGGTTGGCTGAATGTAACTTTTTTTGTCATTCTTCACAAATTGAGCAAGTTGGACGCCAGCAGATCCACTAAAAGTAAACCAGCGTAGTTTCTTCGTGTAATGGATCGCAGGAGTAAATTTCAGGATCAAATCGTCTTCACTTTCAATTTCACCAGGAACCACTCCAGCCATACCTGAAGTTCTAACCGCCTGTAACGATTGAGAAGAAATGCCAAACACGCGAGAATCGTATTCCGCCGATAGCGAAGCACTCAGGTCGAATCGACCAAAAGCGGTCTCCTTCAGGGCAAATGCATTGCTCGCAACAACATGAAAAACAACTAACAGACAAAGAAATAATTCTTTGTTAACTTCGAAAAAACGGGCAGTCATTTTAACGGGAGAATTGAAAACGGGCATAAAATAAACTTTAGAAACAATTTTGACTACCTGGTGCAGTACGGCAACTCTAAAATCGAAGGGTTGCCCAGACCAATCTTTCCATATTTAGATGGCTTTTGACAAAATGAGGTACGCATGAATCCAATCTTAGTGGGTTGAGAACACACGAAGTTTTTCTTTTTGGGCAAACAACTGTCTTGGTTGTTGTCATTTCTTGGGCGAAAGCAGGTCTCTTGTCGCCATGGGCAGAATGGTTTACTTCCGCAACAGTCTTGGGTGGACTTTTGGGAGTACTATTACTGAGGGCTGGAGATCGTCTTCCGTTTGCTTTCCCGTGGAAACCGATGGTTCCATTTGCCCTTTTCGTGGCGCTTGCAGGTGCAAGCATGCTCAACCCTTCTCACAATCCTCCAAGCCAGATTCCATTAGATTTGGAACGATTCGAAGACGCAGCTCTTGGAGCTCCCGCCCTTGTTCCTTTTGTCGGAGACGAGTTTAGTGATGTTCTAAGCAGATCCGAAGTAGATCCGGGACAAGCCATTGCTTTATTTTACAGGTTTCGCCGCGACTTTCAGGATAAATTCGATCGTTTCGACTCTCCTTTTGAACCATTTATCGAGGATTACGAAAGCAATCTCAAGAGGTCTCATGCAGCATGGCTTCCTAGTTGCGTGACTGCTGATGCCTCCATTTGGAAGAGGTGCTGTCCTGTAGCAATTCTTGCTCTTCAAGCAATCATGCTGTGGCGATTCATGGGAAGCCGGCGGCTAATTCGAAAACTGCTTTTAATGATTGTTTTGAATGGGGCCCTTCTTGCTATAGCGGGGACTTTACAAAAACTTTCCTATGTACCCGGTGATAGGGTAAAAGAAATATGGGGTTTGTGGAATGCGCCCGAACCAAGATATTTCTTCAGCAGTTTCACTTACAAGAATCATTGGTCTGCTTTTGCCTTACTCTGCCTGGGAGTCGCCGTAAGTTTGGCATGGCGAGAGATCCGCCTAAAAGGAACACTGGCTTGGAGGCAACCGAAGTTGGCCGTTTGTTTGGTCGCGGCACTTTTTATTGGAATTACTATTCCCCTATCGGGTTCGCGGTCGGGTACTTTTTTACTTATAATTTTACTTATACTTCTTGCGATATTCGCTGGATGGATCGTCACCAGAAATTTTGATACTTCAAAAAAAAGATGGGCGGCATTCGGAGGGACAGCGTTTGCATGTTCTCTAACACTGGGCGCCATGGTATGGTTTGGTTTCAATCTTGATCGTGAAACTAAATCAGAGGCTGTCGGCAATACATTGCAACAATGGGAGAATTATCAAAAAGGTTCTCCGCCCATGCGCTATTATTTATGGAAAGACACTTTTAAAATGTTTCTCGACAAACCTATATTCGGCCATGGATTAGGTTCCTTTCGAGCCCTTCATCCCATCTATCAATCGGAGGAATATAAGAGAGAAAGAGAATATGGCTTGGCATCCGCTCATCGTAAACTAAAACCCCTCACCGAGCACAGTCACAATGACTTGCTCCAATACTTAGCCGAAATAGGTGCCATAGGAGTTGCCTTGCTTCTACTGGTACCGACTCTTGGGATTTGGCAAAATAGAAAAAGTGTGTTCTCGACTACGCCTGACTGGTCATTAGTCGGGTGCATACTTTTTGCGATCTACTCTTTCGTTGATTTCCCGACCAGAACACCAGCTTGCTTGCTACTCCTTTCGCTGACACTATCATTAGCTCTCAAGCATGCCAGCCTCGAAAAAGAAAGGCTAGGAAGGCAACGGAACGGACAGACCGAAAAGAAAAGTTGTTTGACGTCTTGATTTGAGAGGTAATAAATGCGATGTTGGTTAACAGCGTGCAATACTATTAAAAGTTCGCGAGCTAGTGCCCACATGCCGCTTCAATTCGACAAATTCATGGAACCTATTCGGGTTTTCGCTGTTGCGATTTCCATTGGTTGGTCAATGGTCACAGTAAGTGCAAGACCGATTGACAAGACCTTGATTGAGAGTGCCATCCTAATCAATCATGAGGAGCTAACGAATCCTGGGTCACTATACGCTTCTTCTCGATTTCGCCGTTCAATCATACCAGTTGCTGAAGTTAATTCAACACTCGCGGGACGAGGTGAGCCATGGCAAGATATTCCTTCAGGTCTTGCTGGTACCATGAAGGATCTTTTCGTGGGTTCTGTTGTTGAGAAAAAAAACACTAACGATGAGATTAAGGAAGGTGTCCGTCTCGCTTTGGAATACATTCGAGACAAAAAGGATAACCTCGGACTCGATATCGACCAAATCGGTAAGGCTACACAAGCTATCGTACAAGCGGCATTAGAGGCTTCTGCTGACCGCGACACCGGAACCCTTTCTCCAGGCAGTCCGGAGTGGAATGCATTTGATGATGGATTGGGTGTGTTGACATCCGATGAGCAAGAGTTGTACAAAGAATATTTGCAACGGCTTGATTCAGCAGATGCAAATAGTTCGACTGAGTTGACTGAGTTGTTCGAAAACTCCTCTACTGCAGAGAAGGACAAAGCTGTTAGAGCATTTCTCCAAATCGCACCCGAAGGTCTTGCTCAATTGCTCCCGTCGGTGGTAATTGAAACTTTCATCCCAATTGCTTCTAGGTCTTGGAAGGTAAGTGCTCCCGACCTAGTCAAAAGTTTATCCGAGGGCATGGCTCGAGGAACAATTGATGCAAACATGGCAAATCCACCAGACAGAGAGAAATTAATGGGTTTCGTTAGTGAAGGAACCATCACTGCAACGATGGAAGAAATGAAAAAAGCTACGAATAACTTAGCGGATTTCGGTTTTTACCCGGGCATCGATCCCATCAACGCAAACACAACTACGAGCGATGCGACAATGATGCTAGGTGGGAATCCAAAAGAACCCCGGTTCCACCCTGACAAAACTCGGATTCTCGAATACGCTGCCAATGGTCTCTCATACGGTGCACTTGCGGCGGCAAAGAATAGCGGTAATATTTTGTCTGTTAATGTTCCCACATTGGCCGAGAAGATCGGAGCAGGAGCAGCCAAAGCGGCTGTAGTATTCATGGCAGACATCCCTTTGGGGCAAGACACAAACTCTAATCACCACCTTTTTACATACGAAGTGGTTAAGTCCATAGCTTCAGGAGCATCATTGGGTTCGATTATGGTTTCGAGCTCACACAAAGCTTGGAAAATTGAAAAGCTGCCTGAACAAGTTGCAGAAAGAGTTTCATATGGAGTAGCATCTGCTGCCATAGAAAGTAATTTGCTCAAACAATGGCCAAACGATAAAAAGGCCGATGTCGCACTTCTCGGCGAAGCAGCAGCTTTCGGGTCTTCAATGGGTGCCCAGTTTGCAACCGTCTTCGACCCCGGGGCAGATAATTATTCAGCTTGGGATTATGAATTGTATGGTAAGAAAGCCTCGTATGATCGTATTGCCTTAGCCGAGGCGACATCCAAGGGTTCCGCCCAAGGAGCAATAGCCAAGGCGGCAGATTCCCATGGCACCACATCCACTCGTCAAGAAATTCTTAATCTTGCCAGAGGCTCTGCAATGGGATCGGTACTAAGTAATATTGCCATGGCGATATATTATGAAACAGATTTGCAGAGTGTTATTATAGCCAGCTCCCAAGGTTCTGCCTACGGAAGTCTAACTGCAGATAACCTTTACAAGATAGAAAAGCCTCAAGGACAAACTGAAGAATTTGAGGTTGAGCTAGCTCGTGCTTCAGCCAACGGGGCAACGGCGGGTGCTCTTTTTGAAGTTGTAAGTTTGCTTGATGCAAAACCAGATATACGACGGGCTGACATAGATTCAATAAATTCGGCTAAATCCGCCACATATGGATCTACCTTAGGTGCTATTCTTGGAGGCGACAAGGCAGGGCAGGATTCTGTAGCTATAAAACAAGCTGTAGAGCAAGGGTCAACAGAAGGCAGCTTAGATGGTGTCGCATTAGCCATGGGGCATGATGCAAATAATGTCGGGCAAGCAAACATAAAATCGACAGCCTCTATAAAGAAAGCAGTTGGGCTGGGAAACACGCAAGCGGCGACCAAGGCTGCCTCGGAAATGGCAACAAAAACAATAAAAGCTAGTGCTTCAGATATGTTGCTATTGATGCAAAAGTACAACATTAGTCCAGGAACGACCAACCCTGGTTTCGTTTTTCCTAATCCCAAAAGTCAGGGCGAAGAAGACTTTCTTTTCGAAGAGAAGTTCCCCGTAGCTTCCCCTATTTGAGCCTAGGCTTAAATAGCTTATCTTATATCTCATCTAAAAATGACTTGTGCTGAGTTCACTCATCTGGACGAGAGCTCTTCCCCGCAAATGGTGGATGTAGGGTTAAAAGAGGTTACAGAGAGAAGGGCTGTCGCCCGTACAATTATTGATGTTCCGGATAAAGTGTTAACTGCACTTGGTTCTTCTGGAATCATGCACTCTTCAAAAGGTTCGATTTTTGATGTTGCGATCATCGCGGGAACACAGGCTGCCAAGAAAACTGCTGACCTCATTCCTCTCTGTCACCTCATCCCGTTAGACTCAGTGAAGATCAAGCTTTACCGTGAGGGAGACAGGAGGATTATCGTAGAGTGTCGAGTAAAGGCGACTCATAGGACAGGCGTGGAGATGGAAGCCTTGGTGGGATGCTCCGTTGCGGCGCTAACGGTTTACGACATGTGCAAAGCCCTTTCACATGAAATCGTAATTGAAGAAACCAAACTGATCGAGAAGACGGGAGGCAAGAGCGACTACTTTTTCGAAAATACAAAGACATGAGCTTCCCCCCTCCCCTACACGGACTGATTCTTGCAGGTGGATGCAGTAGAAGGATGGGAAAGGATAAGTCTTCCATTAGGTACGCAGGCGCCACACAACCCGAACTTGCTGCAGAATTGATTCGGTCTCGTTGTGCGGAAATTTTTCTTTCTTTGCGAAAAGGGCAAAACAATGCGACTGGATTGGGAAATTTGAATGTCATTCATGACCGTTGGGAAAGTGCTGGTCCACTGGTCGGTATACTTTCCGCCATGACAGAACATCCAGAGACAGCTTGGCTCGTAATCGCCTGTGATCTTCCTTTTCTCGACAGGATAACCCTCGACAATTTGTTAGCCCAACGCGATCCGACTAAAGTGGCGACTGCTTATCGGAGTTCACATGACGGGAAACCAGAACCCCTTTGCACAATCTATGAAGCTCATGCACGCCTTGTGCTGGAGGATTTTTTTACCAACAATATCCGTTGCCCTCGCAAAATCCTTATGGAGACCGAACCTCTTTTACTGGATCCTGTAAACCATGGAGCTCTGGACAATGTTAACACTCCCGAGGACTACGAGGAAGCCGTTCACTCTTTCTCCCGGCGATGTAGTCCTGCCGAACCTCTAGTTCGACAAGTTCGCCTCCGATATTTTGCTATCTTGAGAGAGCATGCGGGCATCAGTTGCGAGGAACGAGAAACCACCTCTACCACCGTTGAAGAGTTGTACGGTGAAATCAAGGAGGAGAAGGGTTTTGATTTAGAAAAGGAATTCATCCGCGTTGCCTGCAACGGGGACTTCGTAGGCTTGGACTGCTCTTTGGCAGACGGTGATGAAATCGTCTTTATACCCCCCGTGGCTGGAGGCTGACATTTCCCATCACATACAAAATTCAAGATGTCATTCAACCTCTCTTTCATTCCCATAGAAGTTGACTTTCTGCGTCAAGGCATGATGAGCCAAGACTGCGGAGGATTTGTTGCTTTCGAAGGCTGGGTACGTGATTACAATGATGGAAAAGCAGTTCTGCAACTAGAATACGAAGCGTACGCAGAACTTGCGATTCTCGAAGGTCATCGGATTATCAATGAAGCCCTCGATCAATTTCCCATTAAGGATGTTCGCTCTGTACATAGGGTGGGATTGTTGGATCTCAAAGAAGTCGCTGTTTGGGTTGGAGTTTCAGCCATTCATCGCGGGGAAGCGTTCGACGCTTGTCGTTACGTTATCGATGAAATCAAGAGCCGTGTCCCCATCTGGAAAAAGGAATTTTTTGCTGATAATACTACGGCTTGGACTCGGTGTCAAAATTGTGCAGGTGACGTGGGCAATAAGTAATGAGATGTCTTGGTCGCTTTATTTTCATTCGCCTCGGCCAGTAGCAGTCTAGATAGCCAATTTCGAAGGCATTCACTCAGATAGTTTTTAGTGATTTCTCAAGGAGTACTAATGGTCATTTAGTGTAGGCAAATTATCGGGGGAATTTTGTCTCAGCAAGAACAGCTCTTAATCTAGAATAGTTCGGCGATTGGCTGGTTGTTGGACATTGCGAGAATTTCGGCGGGGAGACCGTCAACTAGGCGAAGTTGGCTAAGATCGAAGAGGTGGTGGAGAATTGTTGCCGTGAGGTTTTCAGGACCGTAAGGTCTGGTGGCCGGTTTCGATGCAATAGCATCGGATTCTCCTATGACCTGCCCCATGTTTAATCCGCCGCCGGCAACGAGAAGTGAGGTCATATCTCCATAGTGTCCTCGACCTCCGTTACTGTTGAGTTGTGGCGTGCGACCCATTTCACCGGTGACGAGCAGGAGGACATCGTCGGAAAGTCCTCGATCGTGAATATCCTGCACGAAAGCAGATACGGCATGGTCGACTTGGTGTCCCATTGGGTATATGCCCGTCATGCCTTTTGGACTGTTGTTGTTGGCATGATAATCCCAACCGCAGTCGGAGACGGTCACGAATGCACAACCTGTTTCACAGAGCCGGCGAGACATAAGCATTTGCAGACCGAGCAAATTGGTGGCTCGACGCATATCACCCCAGCGCTGTAGCTCACGAGCATCAAAAAGCGGTCTGGTATCGTATCTCTCGAAGGTTTTGGGATCTTCTTTGGAAAGATCGAATGCTGAGCCAACTCCTTTGGTAACAACATCAAAGGCTTGTTGGCTAAAGTGATCGGCACCTTCGAGGGATCCGTCGGCATCGATGTTCCGTTTAACCAAATCTAGGCCCCCGAGAAGGCTTTTTCGGTCGACCAGTCGTTCAGGAGCTATACTCAACTCCATATTTTCCTTAGCCGTACCACCACCAGCGGGGTTGAAGGCGGAATAGGTGGATCCAAGGGTTCCGGCATCCGTCAATGTGGATAGCGCCGAGGTCTCGAAATTGCTCCCTAGACTTATGCCGTCTTGCACGGCTTCCGGCAGAACCAATACGTTGTTTGGCATACCGGTTCGTACATCATTAGTCCCAAGGATTCTTGCGCAAACGGCACTGGTGGCAGCTTTCAATTCGTTGCCTCCACTTGTTACAGAAAGATAGGTATGCCCTCCGTTGCGAGATTGATAAGAACGAACAACGGCGAGCTTGTCCGTCATCTTGGCTAATTTTGGGAAGGTGGAACCAAAGGTGACGCCAGGGATGTTGGTGGGTATTTCGCCGGTAATACTCCTGTATTCGTCGGGAGCCGTCATCTTGGGGTCGAATAGCTCGATGTGAGGTGGACCACCCTGCAGAAAAAGAAGTACCACGGACTTGTTCCTTAAAGGCTTGCCGGCCGCGAGTCCAGCGGCCTTCGCCTGCAGCAAGCCAGACAAGGTAAGACCTCCGATGCCTAATGCACCTGCCTTTAAAAATTCTCTCCGTCCAAAACCTTCGCAGGTTTGATTTGGCAATTTGTCGAGTATGGTCAGCATATATCTTCTAAGAATTACTTAATCTGTGGATAGCCCTTATGTAGTAACAGGTTCAACGAATATCGAAGTCCTCGCATGTTTTTTTAAAAGAAGGTTTCATTCATTTACATGCCATTTTGTTTTCCCAAAAATAGTGTTTTGGCTCACGAAAAAGTTTGCTTAGCTAAGGCAGTCTGGATTCTTAGTGATCTCATGCAAAGGTTGCTCTTTAATGTGTCTCTAATTGCCTTCTACCTCGTCCAGTCGGAGTCTAATGCAATGGCTAAAGTGACGTTCAACCGTGACGTCAGGCCGATTCTTTCGGAACATTGCTTTGAATGTCACGGTCCTGACGCCAATGCTCGCAAGGCTAAGCTTAGGCTTGATGACAGGACCTCCTACACCGAGGAACGAAGTGGCACGCGGGCGGTTGTCCCCGGAAACCCAAATGCCAGTGAATTGATTGGCCGGATTTTTTCCACTGATTCCGAAGAGGTTATGCCTCCTCAGGAAACAAAGCGTTTTCTGACAAAGGAACAGAAGGCGACCCTGAAGCAATGGATTACCGAGGGAGCCGAGTTCGAGTCGCACTGGGCTTACAAAAATCCGATGCGACCGAAATTGCCGGAAGTAACGGACAAAACTTGGCCAAAAAACGATATCGATCACTTCATACTGGCCAAACTGGATGCAGCAGCCCTTCGCCCAACGGAAGAAGCCAAGCGCTTTACCCTCATTCGCCGATTATCCCTCGATCTGACAGGTCTGCCGCCAACGCCCGAGCAAGCTGACGCCTTTGCCAAGGATTCGGCGCCCAAAGCCTACGAAAAGTTGATCGATCGACTACTTGGTTCCGACGCCTATGGCGAGCACTGGGCTAGACAGTGGCTCGATCTCGCCCGCTACGCCGATAGCGCCGGATACGCCGACGACCAACCTCGTACCATATGGGGCTACCGAGATTGGGTGATTCGCGCCTTCAACCGCAACATGCCCTTCGACCAATTCACGGTGGAACAGTTGGCTGGCGATATGCTGCCAAATCCGACAGACGATCAATTAATTGCCACGGCTTTCAACCGCAACACCCAGACCAACAACGAAGGAGGCACAAGCGACGAAGAATTCCGCAACGTTGCAATTGTGGACCGCGTCAACACCACTATGGCTACGTGGATGAGTACGACCATCGCCTGTGCCCAGTGCCACGACCACAAGTACGATCCCATTTCTCAGAAAGAGTACTTCCAATTTTTCGCTATCCTGAACAACACCGCCGACGCCGACCGCCGGGACGAGAGTCCCACCCACCAAGCGTTCTCGGCGGATCAAGAAAAGCTCAAGGAAGAACAAAATTTCAAGATTGCCGGACTGGAGAAGAAGATAGCTACCCTCAAGCTGCGTACCCCCGAAGATTTCGTGGCATGGCAGAAAAGCTTCTCACTCCCTCTGCAGAAAACCGAGATGGAATATATTTCCAAAAGTAAAGACAGCATCGACGTCATCGTGCCAGCAACACCTTTGACGGGCATTCAGTTACCTAATGTCACAAAGGTGGATTTTCAACTTCACCCGAAAGCAGGAGAAGTCGGCAAGAAGGGTCGGTTTCTTAGAGTGACTAATTTAGCCAAAGGAGGCTACCTCCATTTGGCAGAGGTGCAAGTCTTCGCAGGTAAGGAAAACCTTGCCATTAAAGGAAAGGCCACCCAGATCAGCACTGGCTTCGATGGCCCTGCAAAGTACGGCAACGACGGAAATACCGACGGAAATTATTTAAATAAAAGCGTCTTTCATACAGCCCAAGCCGATAACCCATGGTGGGAATTGGACCTGGGCAAGGACAGTCACATCGACAAGGTGGCGATATGGAACAGAATGGACGGTGGGACGGACCGCCTCAAGAAGTTTCGGATCGATCTACTTGATGCCAAAAGACGTCCAGTTTGGAGTCAGGAGGTCGCCAAGACCCCCAAACCCACTCATTCCCTCGTACTCGATGGAGCAGAAACCATCACTGCCCTACCCCTCCCACATGCCAAGGGGAAAGGCGTCTTTCGGTTCATCGATGACCTCAAGCAGAAGTCGGGCATGAAACTTCGTGTTACAAGTCCATCATTTGCCCAAAAGCTTCCCGAAGAAATCTTTTGGCTAAACGGATCCTTGCCAAAACTCGAAAAGGTTCTGCCCAATGATGTCTTCGCCATCCTGTCGCTGACGGAGAAAGATCGTTCACCCTCACATCATGAAAAGCTCCGGTCTTTTTACTCAAGGGCTAGCCCCGAAGTGAAAAAGGCCGAAAAGGAGTTGGCGGATCACGCTGCCAGCGCCCGTCAAATGAAGCCCAGGACGACAGTTCCAATCATGAAAGAGTTGGATATGAAGAAGCGTCGCAAGACCCACATCCAAATCCGAGGAAACTTCCTGTCCAAGGGCAAGGAAGTTAGCGAGGGACTGCCATCAGCTCTTCATCCGTTACCTGATGGCGAGAAAATGGATCGCCTGGGCATGGCTCGCTGGATAGCATCCAATGACAATCCAATGACGGCTCGCGTGGTAGCTAATCGATACTGGGAAGCCTTTTTTGGACGAGGTATTGTCCGCACGAGCGAGGAATTTGGTTCTCAGGGAGAACTACCCACGCACCCTGAACTTCTTGATTGGCTTGCCACTGAACTGGTTCGACTGAACTGGAACTTGAAAGCTCTAGTCAAGACTATCGCGCTTTCCGCAACCTATAGGCAATCCTCCAAAGTGGACGAGAATGGAACAGATAAAGACCCCTTCAACAAACTTTTAAGTCGAGGACCCCGACAACGGTTGTCCGCGGAGATGGTACGCGACCATGCACTTGCCGCTTCGGGACTTCTGAGCCGCAAGATGTTTGGCCCCTCTATCAAGCCGCCCCAGCCCAACCTTGGACTCAAAGCCGCTTTCGGTCCGGGTCTTGACTGGAAAACCAGTGCCGGAGAGGACAAGTTCCGCCGAGGCATCTACGTCAATTGGCGTAGATCCAATCCCTACCCTTCCATGGCGATGTTTGATGCTCCAAATCGTTTTGTCTGTAATGTTCGACGAACTCCCACCAATACCCCTCTCCAAGCTCTCGTCACGATGAATGATCCCGTTTACGTGGAAGCTGCCCAAGCCTTGGCTCGGCTCATGGACAAAACCGGTGAGTCGCTCGAGGGGAAAATTGCTCGTGGCTTTCGCCTTTGCCTTACACGTCACCCAAAGCCCGCCGAGATTCAGCGTTTGCTAGCTCTCTATGAACAAGTCCGAAGCACTTACGCCGACGATTTAAATGCCGCGAATCTCATGGCTACTGACCCCATCGGGCCACTGCCGGCGGACCGCAATCCCATCGAACTTGCCGCATTGACTTTGATCGGAAATGTTTTGCTGAATTTAGACGAAGCATTTCTTAAAAGATAAATATAATTATATTTAAATAAAAGATGCACATTGACCCTAATCTAGAACACACACTCCTTAACACCCGTCGCCAATTTCTCGGTTCTACGGGTATCGGTCTTGGCGGCATCGCAATGGGAGCCCTTTCGGGCAGGAGCCAATTGAACGCTGATGTCTCTTACGATCCCACTTCGCCGCAACTGCCACGCGACACCCATTTTCCGGCAAAGGCCAAACGAGTTATTTATCTTCACATGACGGGCTCCCCTCCAGTACTCGACCTTTTTGATTACAAGCCTCTTCTCAAAAAACTGAACGACAAGAACTGCCCTGACGAATACTTGAAAGGCAAACGATTCGCCTTCACTTCAGGCGTGCCCAAACTGATGGGAACCCCACATGAGTTCAAACGTCACGGTTCCAACGGGCTTTGGTTCTCAGATGCAGTGCCCGAGTTGGCAAAGTTGGCGGACGACCTGACCTTTATCAAGTCGATGACCACGGATCAATTCAACCATGCACCCGCCGAGCTTCTACTGTACACAGGAAGTCCTAGAGCTGGTCGGCCCAGCATGGGCTCATGGGTATCCTATGGACTGGGTGCCGAAAACCAGAATTTGCCTGGCTTTGTCGCTCTTATTTCCAGTGGCGTACAGCCCAATGGTGGCAAAAACTCCTTCGGCAATGGTTTCTTGCCGAGCGTCTTCCAAGGGGTTCAATGCCGTTCCCAAGGAGATCCTGTTCTCTATGTCTCCGACCCCAAAGGCATGAGCCGTGACCTTCGTAGAGCTGGCTTGGACGCCCTCAACGATCTCAATCGGATACAATCAGCGGAACTTGGAAGTCCCGAGACCATTACACGTATGGCCCAATACGAGATGGCGTTCCGCATGCAGACATCGGTGCCAGAAGTGATGGATATCGGCAAGGAGCCGAAATATATCCTCGAATCCTATGGTGCCCAACCGGGAGCTACTAGTTTGGCAAACAATTGCCTTTTGGCCCGTCGACTGGTCGAGCAAGGCGTTCGTTTCGTGCACCTTTTTGACTGGGGTTGGGACTTTCACGGGACCAATCCGGGTGAAGCTTTAGGAAATGGTCTCAGAAAGAAATGCGCCACTATGGACAAGCCTGTTGCCGCCCTCATACGTGATCTAAAAGCACGAGGGCTCCTCGAAGACACCTTAATCGTGTGGGGAGGTGAATTCGGTCGAACGCCATTTAGGGAAGGACGTACAGCACGGAGTAAAAACCTCGGTCGCGACCATTTTCCGGACGTATACACTATGATGCTCGCAGGAGGTGGCGTAAAGTCTGGATACGTTCACGGAGCCAGTGATGATCTCGGTTTCCGCATTGCAAGAGACAAGGTGCACATACACGATCTTCAAGCGACTATCCTACATCTTCTCGGTCTCGATCACGAACGACTCACCTACAAGTTTCAAGGTCGAAAATATCGCCTAACTGATGTTCACGGTAAAGTCGTTCACGAGGTAATAGCTTAGATTTAATTCGTATAGAAATTCCCCCTACCCTGTCGGATTTACTCGGCTTTATTATGACGCCCACTTGCCTTTTGTAAGATTAGTTTAAGATAACCAAACGATTTTTTCAAAACATCTTGCTTCCGTGTGGCAACGCCACATGTTGATGTTTTCAAATTAATTCTCTAACCACCCCTTTTCATTATGGCCAAGACTGCAACTAAAGAAAAACCTTCTACCGGTAACGCCGATCTCGATCTTGCTATTTCTGGTATTAACAAGAAGTTCGGTGATGGAGCCTTGATGCGTCTGGGCGATGCCACCAAGATGAATGTTTCCGTGATCTCGACAGGTTCCTTAGCCATTGACCTCGCTTTGGGTGCGGGTGGTCTTCCAAGGGGACGGACTGTTGAGATTTATGGCCCCGAGTCTTCTGGCAAGACTACTTTTTGCCTTAGTGTCATAGCGGAAGCACAGCGCCAAGGCGGAAATGCAGTGTTCGTTGACGTCGAACACGCACTCGATCCAAGATATGCCAAGGTTGTGGGCGTTGACCTCGATAACCTAATGATCTCTCAACCGGAGAGTGGCGAAGACGCACTCAACATTACCGAAACCCTAATCCGTTCAGGTGCTATCGACGTCATCGTTCTGGATTCGGTGGCGGCACTGGTGTCACGACAGGAGCTGGACGGCCAAATGGGTGACACCACGGTGGGTTTGCAAGCCCGCATGATGAGTCAAGCCATGCGCAGGCTCACGGCTGCAATCGCCAAATCTAAATGCGTGTGCATCTTCACCAACCAGATTCGAGAGAAAATCGGCGTGATGTTCGGTAGTCCCGAAACCACGCCCGGTGGACGTGCCCTCAAGTTTTTCTGTTCCGTGCGCATGGATATTCGCCGTATCGGCCAGATCAAGGAATCCAATGGCACGGTCACTGGTTCACGAACTCGCGTGAAAATAGTGAAGAACAAGGTAGCGCCGCCCTTTACGGCCTGTGAATTCGACATTATGTACAACGAGGGAATTTCTCGCACGGGTTCCGTTGTCGACCTTGGCGTAGAACATCAAATTCTCGACAAGAAGGGATCTTGGATTTCCTACGAGGGAGAACTCGTCGGACAAGGGCGTGAAGCGGCCAAGCAGGCTTTGTCCGAGAACCCCGAGCTTATGGCCAAGCTGACGAAATCCATTCTCGAAAAGGTTCAGGTCACCGTTGGTTCGGTTCTCGCGCAAAGCGAGCCTGCCAACGAATCCTAAGAGAGGTTGGTCCGACAAGTGTCCGCGAACGATTCGATCGTTGCGGCTGCGACGCCGATTGGTGAGGCAGCAATAGCAGTCGTTCGTGTAAGTGGGTCACTTTGTCAAGAATTGTGCAAGGATGCGCTTCGAGTCCCCTACCCCACCCCTCGTCGGTCAACCCTTGCCAGATATCTGGATATTAACGAATCCCTAATAGATGATGTGATCTTCGTATTCTACGAGGCAAAAAAGTCCTACACTGGTGAGCCTTCTCTAGAAATCAGTTCACATGGCAACCCCCTGATATCCAAGAAGATAATCGAGGACCTAGTTGTCCGTGGGTGCCGCTTGGCCGAGCCTGGAGAATATACTAAACGAGCTTTTCTCTCGGGTCGCATTGATTTGACGCAGGCTGAGTCAGTGGCAACCCTTATCAAAGCTTCCAGCGATCGAGCCCTTGAAGTGGCCCGAATTCAACTCCGCGGAGACCTCGGAAAAAAAATCAGGGGCCTTCAGTCGCAATTGCTCGACCTTCAAGCAAACCTCGAGGCTTATATTGATTTTCCTGAAGAAGACCTTCCAGTGGAAGACATGAAGGGCCAGTCTTCCGCTTTGGCCAATCTTATTGCGGAAGTAGATCACCTTTCGCAATCTGCAGGTTGCACTCAGTTGCTGGAGGCAGGAATCAGATGCCTGATAGTAGGATCACCCAATGCCGGTAAAAGTAGTTTGTACAACCTACTCTGCGGCGAGGAGCGAGCTATCGTAAGCGAGGAAAGTGGAACAACTCGGGATTATCTTTCCAGTCGGATAGATGTCGGTCCTTTTATGGTTGAGATGATGGACACCGCGGGCCTTTGCGAAGGTGGTTCGACAGTGGAGCGCTTAGGGATAGAGCGTACGCTTCAATTATCAGAGGAAGCCGACTGCTTTCTTTTTGTATTGGATAGCACCCTACCCTCTCCTGAGTCGGTCAGTAAAGATCTCGCCAAAAATATTAATGCAGAAAACTGTCTTGTTTTAGAAAACAAAATCGATCTCGACAACAGCAAGGATTTCCATGATTTCCTACCTGACTTTCCGCACTTACGGCTCTCTCTTGAAACGGGTGAAGGACTTGATCATTGTAGAAGGGCGATAGAGCTGATGATGCAAAAACTCATTCCGCCACCGTCGGAGGACTGCATGATCGTGAACGCACGGCATGCCGCCAATCTCGCAATTTCGGGAGACTTTTTACGGGAGGCCCTTCGATTACTTCTGGAGGATATGTCTATGGAACTTTCCCTACTTGAAATCACATCTGCGATCGATGCCCTAGGAGAAATCGTGGGCAAGACGAATAATGAGGACATGCTCGACCGCCTTTTTCATTCCTTTTGCATTGGCAAGTGAGCACAGGACTGAAATACGGAAAACGGCAACCTTACGACGTCATCGTTTGTGGTGCTGGGCATGCGGGTTGTGAAGCTGCCTTAATTGCAGCACGTTGTGGGGCTGAGGTTCTTTTGCTTACCGGCAATGTGGACACTGTCGGCCAAATGAGTTGCAATCCCGCGATTGGAGGCCAAGCAAAAGGTCAGATAGTGCGAGAAATCGATGCTCTTGGAGGTGAGATGGCCCTAAATACTGATTTTACCGGCATACAGTTTAAATTGCTGAACACATCTAAAGGGCCGGCAGTTCAGGCTCCGCGAGCCCAATGCGACAAAAAGGCTTACCAATTTAGGATGAAGCACGTGTTGGAACTCGCTGAAAACCTCACGATATTTCAATCTATGGTAACGGGTTTGATCGTGGAGGACGGCAAATGCATTGGGGTTGAAACGAGTTTAGACCTCGAGTTCTTCGCATCCACCGTAATCGTGACCACGGGGACTTTCCTTCGAGCACTCATGCATGTCGGACAAAACAAGAGTGAAGGCGGTCGCCTCGGGGATCATGTAGCCAAAGGCATGTCGACAGATTTCCTGAAGTATGGGATAGAACTTGAACGTTTTAAAACTGGTACGCCGCCACGGCTATTAGGAAAAAGCATCAAGCTTGACCAACTCGAGGAACAGTTTGGCGACGAAAACCCGACCTTTTTCGCCTTTCATGATACTCGCTCCGATGATGACATGTTCCACATGGAACGTTCATCGCGTTGGTTCCACGTGGAACATGGGAATCCCCATCTCGCAAGCTTTCCTTTTGGGGGGGGTGGTCAAGTTACTTGTCGAGTTACCCGAACCACTGAAAAAACTTCTGAAATCATTCGAAAGAACCTAAAGCTGTCTCCCCTTTACTGTGGTGAAATTGTCGGAACAGGGCCTCGTTATTGCCCGAGCATCGAGGACAAGATTGTACGTTTTTCCGACAAAGACTCTCATCGCATCCAGTTAGAGCCTGAAGGAATAAATACCGATGAATGGTATGTCAACGGTCTCTCCACAAGTTTACCATTTTCCGTTCAACACGAGATTTTAAAATCTATTCCCGGACTCGAAGAAGCTATCATTCTTAGGCCTGCTTATGCGGTGGAGTACGATTATGCTCCACCTACTCAATTACATCGCAACCTTGAATCCAAAATTCTCGAATCTCTATTTTTTGCAGGTCAGATAAATGGCACCTCGGGATATGAGGAAGCTGCGGGGCAGGGCCTCCTGGCAGGTTTAAATGCTGTCGCCAAGGTTCGCGGAGAAGAGCCCTTGATCATTGGCCGCAATGAAGGTTATTTGGGAGTACTCGTTGATGATCTTGTAACAAAAGGCACAACGGAACCGTATCGTATGTTTACTAGTAGAGCGGAGCACCGTTTGCTCTTTAACCATGGAAGTGCCGAACTTCGCATGTTGAAACATACTGATCGTTTTGAAGTTCTTACATCCTCTCGGCTTGCCTCCGTGAAGGAAAAGTTAGCTAATGTCGAAAAATGGACACACGAATTTGAAACGGTTAAGGTAGAAAGTGGCATTACTGCCGCTGTCCATCTGAGGAAGGGTGGGGGAGTGAATGTTCTTCCCAACGATTTCTTGCGTTTGCCTACTCCAACCCGAAATGAAATTTTATACCGCACGACCTATTCCGGTTACCTTGAACGCGAATGTCGTAATGTCGCCAAACTAGCGGAGTCAGAAAAGATCAAGATTCCATCTGACTTTTCTTATGAAGGCCTTCCCGGGTTGCGCAACGAAAGTATAGAAAAGCTCTCACGGATACGCCCTTCCACACTTGCACAGGCTGGTCGTATTTCCGGCGTTAATCCATCCGACGTCAGTGTGCTGATGGTAATCCTTGCGGGGAAGAACTCAGGGACTGATGGGGTAGGGAAGTGACTGACCTTTTTCGCGAGCAGTACATTGACCTCGCGACTCGTGAAGAACGTATTCGACTCTTCGGCGAAGAATGCCTTTCGACCATTCCCGAGCGTTGTCTCGCGGACGGTTTGACTCTTGAGATTGGATGTGGTCACGGGCACTGGCTAACCGCCTACTCCGAGAGTAAACCAGAGGATTCTTGTATCGGAATCGACTTGATTACCAAAAGAATAGATAAGGCTAACAGAAAAAAGGAAAAGCGTACCCTTCCTTATCTTTTCTTTTTTAAAACGGAAGCCAAAGAGTTTCTTGAAAACTTGCCTGACTCTTTAATGCTCAAAAGAACTATTCTTCTATTTCCCGATCCATGGCCCAAGAAACGCCACCACAAGCGTCGCCTCATTCAGCATCCCTTTCTCGACTTGCTTGCTGCTCGCTCTGTTCCGAATGCCGAATTGTGTTTCCGTACCGATCATCAAGATTACTTTTCATGGTCGGTGGATGAGATAAACTGTATCGATTCATGGCGAATAGATCCTGAAGCTGCTTGGCCTTTTGAACACGAAACATTCTTCCAGAACATTTTGCCAGAATACCAAACCTTGATTGCTAAACTCAATTGAAACAGGAGCTAGAACCGCCGAAAAGAGTTCAACTAAATATTATGTCAAATTTGACACAAACATAGAAAATCCTCGTTGACCTCAACTTATTTTAACCTATTAACATAACTTTTTAATTTTACTTTAATCAAGTGACGAGAATTCACCTCACACCAATCATTTTACTTTTCGCAAATTCCTTATGTGCCGCGGAAGAAGGAGTTAGTGTTACTGCCCAAAGATTGAAGGTTTTTGGAGATCTTCCAATAACTAATTCAATGGTTACCAGTTGGGTAGTTTCTGTCGTTTTGATTCTTCTCGTCAGATGGCTTGTAGGCAAACCAAGTCTTATCCCTTCTCGAGGGCAACTTATCATTGAAGAGTCCATCGGGATGCTCCGTGGAATCATCCAACCTATTGTCGGTCGAAAAGTCTTTTTTCCTTCTTTTTGGTTATTAAGTGGCCTCTTCTTCTTTATCCTCGTCAACAACATCAGCGGTCTCTTACCGGGAGTTGGTACGATTGGTTATGGTCACAATCACCAAGGGCACTTCAATATTACTGAAGCTTGGATTCGGCCAGGCAATGCCGATTTAAACATGACTCTAGCCCTTGCCGCCGTTGCGAACCTAACTTGGCTTTACTTAATCTTTAAGTACGCGGGTTTGAAAGTAATCATCAAGGACTGGTTTGGCAATAAGGCCGATAAGAAGGAATTAAATGTTGGCCTGTTTTATTTCTTAGGTGTCATTTTCATCGCCGTAGGATTCATTGAAGTTATTTCCATTATTTTTCGTCCCGTATCTCTTACTTTTCGATTGTTTGGGAATGTATTTGGAGGTGAAAGCCTTCTCCACGGTATGTTTCATCTCGGGGAAAAGCTTAATTTTCCCGAATGGCTTTCTAATTTATCCATGGGAATTGTACCAATACCTTTCTACATGCTCGAAGTTCTTATAGGTGTAGTTCAAGCGTTGGTGTTCATGCTTCTCGTATCAGTTTATATCGGATTGATCTGCAACCATGGTGATGAGGAGCACCATTGATTTTTCTTTTTCGTCGATCGTGACCATCCATGTGAGTGGACGATTGAATTCGCACAACTAAATAAAAATATTATGATAGAAATACTAGCTCAAGTAACAGAAGTCGCCCAAGACGTGGCTCATTCACCTGAAGGAATAACAGGAAGCATCCAAGCAGGACTCGGTTGCCTCGGAGCAGCAATTGGGGTAGGTCTTGTTGGAATGAAAGCCGCTGAAGCCGTTGGGCGTAATCCAGATGCTTCCACACCAATTCTCGTTCAGGCCATCATTGGAATGGCATTGGCAGAAGCGGTAGCTTTTTATTCATTGTTTCTCTAAGTTCACTTCATCTTCCGTAACCAACAAAGTTTATGGAAATTATAGCCAGCGTTGCTGATACCGTTCAAGAGATCCAAACTAAGTTTGGCCTTAATTGGCCTCTTTTCATTGCCCAGGCAATTAATTTTACCGTCGTTGCATGGATCATATGGAAATTTGCCTTTAAGGGTATTCTCAGCAAGATGGAGGATAGGGAAAA